>NZ_JAELTK010000041.1:0-51820 GCF_016428765.1 Delftia sp. ASV31 | reverse complement strand
ACCTATCCCGAGGCGGTGCGCTCCCAGCAGCCCGTCTATGTGCGAGGTGACGCGCTCAGCGGCCAGCCGGACATCAACTCGGTGGTCGAGGGCAATGCCGAACTGCGCCGCGGCGACACCATGATCCGCGCCGACCGGCTCGAATACCAGGTGCCTGACGACCGCGTCAATGCCTCGGGCGCGGTGCACATCAACCAGGCCGGCAATGTCTACGAGGGCACGCAGCTGGACCTGGAGGTCGATGCCTTCAAGGGCTTTTTCGACAACGCCGGATATCGCTTCCTGGCCAATGGCGCCTACGGCAAATCCTCGCGCGTGGACTTCATCGACCGCGACCATGCCGTGGTCCACGATGCCACCTACACCACCTGCCAGCGCGACGACGAGGCCAGCTGGGAGCCGGCCTGGATGCTGCGCGCCCGGACCCTGCACATCGATATGGCCGAGGAAGTGGGCGTGGCCGAGGGCGCGGCCCTGCAGTTCAAGGGCGTGACCGTGCTGCCCGTGCCGCGCATGAGCTTTCCGCTGTCGGACAAGCGCAAGTCGGGCCTGCTGCCTCCCACCATGGGCCTGGACAAGCTCAGCGGCATCGAATACACGCAGCCCTACTACTGGAACCTTGCGCCCAACCGTGACATGACCCTGTATCCCTCGGTCATGAGCAAGCGCGGCGTCAACCTGGGCGCCCAGTTCCGCTACCTGGAGCCGACCTATTCGGGCGAGGCCTATGCGGCCTACATGCCCGGCGACCGCCAGCGCGACCGGGACCGCTGGGCCTACTCGCTGCAGCACCGGGGTGTCATCGACTCGCCCATCGGTGGCCTGGGGTTGAACATGAACCTCAACCGCGTCAGCGACGACAACTACTGGCGCGACTTCCCGCTGGCCGCGAAATCGCTGCGCGAGCGCCTGCTGCCCAACGATGTGAACCTGTCCTGGGCGCGGGGCGACAATGTGCTGACCTTGCGCACCCTGTACTGGCAGACCATGCAGGATGCATCGGCGCCCATTGCCCCGCCCTACGGCATGAAGCCGCAGCTGCAATGGCGCTACACGCCGCTGGACCTGCCGCACGGCCTGGACTTCAGCTTTGTGGCCGACACCACGCGCTTCGAGATCGACAAGCCGCTGGCCGGCATGACCTACAACAACGGCCAGCGCAGCTACATGCTGGCCCAGGTGAGCCGCCCCTTCCTGTCGCCGGGCGCCTTCATCACGCCCAAGATCCAGCTGCACACCAGCAACTACCAGGTGGACAGTCTGATGAGCAACGGCAGCCGCAATGCCTCGCGCACGCTGCCCACGGTCAGCGTGGACAGCGGGCTGGTGTTCGAGCGCGACACTACGCTGTTCGGCCGCCAGCTGCTGCAGACCTTTGAGCCGCGCGCCTTCTACACCTACACGCCCTACCGCGACCAGAGCTTTCTGCCGCTGTATGACACGGCGCGCAACGACTTCAACTTCGCGAGCATCTACTCCGAGAACGACTACAACGGCCAGGACCGCATTGCCGACAACCACCTGCTGACCCTGGGTGCGACCACGCGCCTGATCGACGGGACCACGGGTGCGGAAAAGGCGCGCTTCGGCATTGCGCAGCGCGTGCGTTTCTCCGACCAGAAGGTCATCCTGCCCGGCGAGGTGCCGGCCACCAGCCGCCTGTCCGACGTGCTGCTGGGCGCGGCCATCAACTGGACCGATGCCTGGTCCACCGAAGGCACGACCCAGTACAACCGCGACCTCAACCGCTCGGTGCGTACCACCTTTGGTGCGCGCTACAGCCCCAGCTCCTACCGCACGGTGAACGTGGCCTACCGTACCCAGTACGACACCGTGGCGCGTACCGACGCCAGCAAGCTGGTCGATGTGGGCTGGCAATGGCCCATCAACGACCTGTGGGGCGACAAGGGGCGCGATCTGGGCGCTGGCCGTGGCCAGGGCGGCGGGCGCTGGTACACGGTGGGCCGGCTGAACTACAGCCTGAAGGACCGCAAACTCGTCGATACCGTGGTCGGGCTGGAGTACGACGGCTGCTGCTGGATTGGCCGCGTGGTGCTGGAGCGCCTGCAAAGCTCCATCACCCAGTCCAACACCCGGCTGCTGTTCCAGATCGAGTTCGTCGGCTTCTCGCGGCTGAGCCTGGGTGCAGACCCGCAGCGCAGCCTCAAGCAGAATGTGCCGCGCTACCAGTACCTGCGCGAGTCCGTGACGCCTCCCAGCCGCTTCACCAACTACGATTAGAGCCAAGGCTCCAAACACGCTTTTTGCAAGGCATCTCTCCCATGCGTTTTCTTTCCCAGACCCATTGCTGCGCAGCTGCCGCTGTGGCGCTGGCCTTGCTGGCCACCACAGCCCAGGCGCAAGGCCTGCGTGTTCCGGGCCAGTCCAGGGCGCCCCAGGCCGGCGATGCCTCCGTCTCGCGTGCGCTGGACGCCACCAACCTGCCCTCGTCGCGCGATCGCGGCGCCAAGGCAGGCGTGCGCTCGGCCGACTACATCGTCGCCGTGGTCAACTCCGAACCGGTGACCAACAACGAAGTGCGTGCCCGCATGGCGCGCGTGGCGCAGAACATTGCCGAGCAGGGCGGCCAGATGCCGCCCGAGGCGCTGCTGGCCCGCGAGGTGCTCGAGCGCCTGATCGTCGAAAAGGCCCAGCTGCAGGAAGCCAAGGACACGGGCCTGCGCGTGGATGACTACGCCGTGGACCAGGCGCTGACCAATGTGGCGCGGCAAAACGGCCTGGACAAGGCTGGCCTGCAGTCCCGCCTGCGGGCCGAAGGCGTGAACGAAAAGCAGTTCCGCGAAGAGCTGCGCCGCCAGATCACGCTGCAACGACTGCGCGAGCGCGATGTGGACGGCCGCGTGCGCGTCACCGATGCCGACATCGATCGCTACCTGGCTGAGCAGCGCAGCGGCGGTGCCGACAAGGCACCGGCCGCCGTGAACCTGGGCCACATCCTGATTTCCGTGCCCGAGAACGCCAGCCCCGCCGAAGTGGCCGAGCGCGAGGCCCGCGCCAAGCAGGCCGCCGAGGCCGCCCGCACGCAAGGCGACTTCCTGGCCGTGGTCAAGGAGTTCTCCGATGTGCCCGACGGCCAGGGCGGCGGCGCCATGGGCATGCGCCCGCTGGACCGCTATCCCGAGCTGTTCACCAAGGCCGTGGGCCAGACGGCGCAGGGCGGCATCGTCGGCCCCTTCCGTTCGGGCGCGGGCTTTCACGTGCTCAAGGTGCTGGAGAAGTCGCAGACCGGCATGCCGTCCGTGGTCACGCAAAACCATGCGCGCCACATCCTGCTGCGCATTGGCGACCAGATGACCGAGGCCGATGCCGCCAAGCGCTTGGCCGACTACAAGCGCCGCGTGGACAGCGGCCAGGCCAGCTTCGAATCGCTGGCCCGCGAGTTCTCGCAGGACGGCAGCGCGCGCAACGGCGGCGACCTGGGCTGGGCCTCGCCCGGCCAGTTCGTGCCCGAGTTCGAGCAGGTGCTCAATGCGCTGCAGCCCGGCCAGGTCAGCGACCCGCTGGTCTCGCGCTTCGGTGTGCACCTGATCCAGCTCATCGAGCGCCGCCAGGCTGCGCTGACCCCCCGCGAGCAGCGCGACATGGTGCGCAACGTGGTGCGCGAGCGCAAGCTCGAAACCGACTACCAGGCCTGGCTTCAGGAGCTGCGTGGCCGCGCCTACGTCGAGTACCGCGAGCCTCCGCAATAAGACACCCCCCGAGCAGCTGCGGCTGCGGCAGTCCACAATGGAAGGCGGTGCCATGGCGCACCGCCTTGCTTTTTCTATGAAACACATTCCTCGCAAACGCTTCGGCCAGAACTTCCTGACCGATGACGGCATCATCGACGGCATCGTGAGCGCCATCGACCCCCGGCCGGGCCAGTCCATGGTCGAGATCGGGCCGGGCCTGATGGCCCTGACCCAGCCCCTGGTCGAACGCCTGGGTCGGCTCACCGTGATCGAGCTGGACCGCGACCTGGCCGTGCGCCTGCGCCTGCACGAGCAGCTCGACGTGGTCGAGTCCGACGTGCTCAAGGTGGACTTCCGTGCCATTGCCGCGCGCCTGGGCGTGCCCAAGCTGCGCATTGCGGGCAACCTGCCCTACAACATCTCCAGCCCCATCCTCTTTCACCTGCTCGAGCAGGTGGACGTGGTCGAGGACCAGCACTTCATGCTGCAAAAGGAGGTCATCGACCGCATGGTGGCGTCGCCCTCCACGGCCGCCTATGGGCGGCTGACGGTCATGCTGCAGTGGCGCTATGCGATGGAGAGCGTGCTGTACGTGCCGCCCGAGAGCTTCAATCCGCCGCCCAAGGTGGACAGCGCCGTCGTGCGCATGGTCCCGCGCGAGGCGCCGGCGGCCCTGGACGCGAAGCTGCTGGAGGAGATGGTGCAGGTGGCCTTCAGCCAGCGGCGCAAGATCCTGCGCAACACGCTGGGGCGCTGGCTGGAAGCCAAGGGCTTTGACGGGGAATTCGACCTGCAGCGCCGCGCCGAGGAAGTACCGGTGTCCGAATACGAGGCACTCGCCGCCCGGTTCACGCGCGCCTAGGCACAGGCGCCCAGCGACTGCAGCGCCGACAGAGCGCACAGCACCCGATTGGGCGCTGTGCGCTCTGGGCCATCAATGTCCTGCGCTTACAGGAACGAGTAGAAGCAGCGGAACGGAATCTTGCGCTCGGCCCAGTACTCGGCCGCGTCGCGGAAGCTGTCCAGCAGCTGCTCGCGCACTTCCTTGTCGAACTTGGGCGTGGTCGGGATCTGGTCGAGCACGAGCACGAAGCCCGGCTGCGGGCCGGCCTTGTGGATGGGGTCGGTCAGGCAGTCGTAGAGCGCGTCGAAGTTCTTGCCGAAATGCGCGGGGAAGAAGAACTGCGTGGCCAGCAGTTCCAGGATATCGGCCTTGGTCTGCGCATGGGCCAGGTTGGCATACAGAAAATGGCACCCCAGCGTCTCGGCCGCCTGTTGCAGATCCTCCACCCTGTAGGCGCGGATCGACTGCACGATGTTGGCGCGCACGTTCCGCAAAGGGGTGTCGGGGATCTTACGAAGTGGTGCATCCATCTCCGTGGCTCTTTCTCTAACGTGGATGTGGCCTGCGGGGACGGGCTCATGGCCTTCGGCATCCCTGGGCTGTGGATGAAATGCAGACCCCTGCCAGCGCACTGCGTCGGACACGGAGGGTCGAACTGGCTGTAGAGACTGGGTCGAGGTCATTCGATGATCTTGCGAAAGCTGCTGTAGTGGTCGCTGGTGTAGTAGCAGGCATCGGGCTGCTGGGGCTCTCCGCCGCAGACGATGCGGCGGGCTCCACGGTCACGCGAACCGGGCGTGCGCACCGTGTACTCACGGTAATAGCCGCGCGACTGGCGCGGCAGGATGCGCTCGCGGTTGCCGAACACCGTGCCGTCCTTGTCGTGGGCAAAAGGCCCGCCGCGCAGGATCAGCGTATACGTGGAACGGCCTTCGCGCGGTAACTCGGACAGGGGGACGGTGGCCACGGCCGCCGTCGTCTCCACGCTCTCGGGCGCCGAGCGGCGCGCATCAGCGAGCGAGGGCGACAGCACAAAGGCGGCCCCGACGATGAGCGCTAGACCGGACTGGTACGCCTTGGCGGCGGCTGCCTTCAGCATCAACTACACCTTTCAGAAATCCAGGGAAGCCCTGAAATCTCGACCCGCTAGTGTGACGGAACACCCCTCAAAATGCAAGTTCTGCCCAAAAAACAGGCAGCTTGACCAAGGAAATGTCTGGGGATTGAACAGTGAGAAGGCAACTCTGCGCCTGAGTTGCCTGCTATTCAATGCAAATGCCGCCCGTTGTCAAAAAAGCGCGCGCGGCTAAAAAACCAGGGGCGCCGAGCAAGAGCCGCCTCGCGGCGAGGGCGCCGTCCCCCTCCCCCGCGAAGCGGGTAGAGAGGGGGAAGCCGCGAAGCGGCTCAGGGGGTGCTTAACGGTTAGCGTTAGCGTCCGCCACCGTCAGCGCCGTCATGTTGACGATGCGGCGCACCGTCGTGCTCGGCGTGAGGATGTGCACGGGACGGGCGGCGCCCAGCAGCACGGGGCCGATGGCGATGCCGCCGCCAGCGGCCTGCTTGAGCAGGTTGTAGCTGATGTTGGCCGCGTCGATGTTGGGCATGACCAGCAGGTTGGCGTTGCCCAGCAGCGTGCTGTTGGGCATGAGCTGGGCGCGGGCCTTGCCGTCCAGGGCCACGTCGCCGTGCATCTCGCCGTCCACTTCCAGCCACGGGGCCTGCTCGCGCAGCAGCTCCAGGGTCTGGCGCATCTTGACGGCGCTGGGCTGGTTGCTGGAGCCGTAGTTGGAGTGCGACAGCAGGGCAGCCTTGGGCTTGACGCCGAAACGCATCATTTCCTCGGCGGCCATGATGGTGATCTCGGCCAGCTGCTCGGCCGTGGGGTCGTAGTTGACGTGGGTGTCCACCAGGAAGACCTGGCGGTCGGGCAGCAGCAGGCCGTTCATGCAGGCATAGGTCTGCACGCCGGCGCGGCGGCCGATCACCTGGTCCACATACTGCAGGTGGTGCGATGTCTGGCCCCAGGTGCCGGTGATCAGGCCATCGACTTCGCCCTTGTGCAGCAGCATGGAGCCGATCAGGGTCAGGCGGCGGCGCATCTCGATCCGGGCGATGGGCACGGTGATGCCCTTGCGCTCGGTCATGCGGTGGTAGGTCTGCCAGAAGTCGCGGTAGCGCTCGTCGTGCTCGACGTTGACCACGTCGTAGTCCGTGCCTTCCTTCAGGCGCAGGCCGAATTTCTCGATGCGCTGGGCAATGATGGCCGGGCGGCCGATCAGCGTGGGGCGCGCAATGCGCTCGTCCACCACGATCTGCGTGGCGCGCAGGATGCGCTCTTCCTCGCCCTCGGCGTAGGCCACGCGCTTCTTGGCGGCCTTCTTGGCCGCGGCGAACAGCGGCTTCATCATCGTGCCCGAGGCGTAGACGAAGGTCTGCAGGTGGGCGCGGTAGGCATCCATGTCCTGGATCGGGCGCTGGGCCACGCCGCACTCGGCGGCGGCCTGGGCCACGGCCGATGCGATCTTCATCATCAGGCGCGGATCGAAGGGCTTGGGGATCAGGTACTCAGGGCCGAAAGTCAGTTGCTCGCCCACGTAGGCGGCCGCCACTTCCTCGCTTTGCTCGGCCTGGGCCAGCTCGGCGATGGCGTGGACGGTGGCGATTTCCATCTCGGTGGTGATGGTGGTCGCGCCGCAGTCCAGGGCACCGCGGAAGATGTACGGGAAGCACAGGACGTTGTTGACCTGGTTGGGGTAGTCCGAGCGGCCCGTGGCGATGATGGCGTCGCTGCGCACGGCCTTCACGTCTTCGGGAATGATCTCGGGGTTGGGGTTGGCCAGCGCGAAGATCACCGGACGCGCGGCCATCTTGACCACCATGTCCTGCTTGAGCACGCCGCCGGCCGACAGGCCCAGGAAGACGTCGGCGCCTTCGATGACCTGGCCCAGCGTGCGCAGCTCGGTGGCGCGCGCGAACTGGGCCTTGTCCTCGTCCATCAGCTCGGTGCGGCCCTCGTAGACCACGCCGGCCAGGTCGGTGACGAACACGTTCTCGCGGCGCAGGCCGACCTTGAGCAGCAGGTTCAGGCAGGCCAGGGCGGCGGCGCCTGCGCCCGAGGCCACGAGACGGACCTCCTCGATCTTCTTGCCGGCCACCTTGAGCG
This sequence comes from Delftia sp. ASV31, assembly GCF_016428765.1. Taxonomy (NCBI): domain Bacteria; kingdom Pseudomonadati; phylum Pseudomonadota; class Betaproteobacteria; order Burkholderiales; family Comamonadaceae; genus Delftia; species Delftia sp. ASV31. Next base: position 44,121 of record NZ_JAELTK010000041.1, on the reverse strand, counting down.
CGTTGACCATGGCCGCTGCCACGGTGATGGCCGTGCCGTGCTGGTCATCGTGGAAGACGGGGATCTTCAGGCGGCGGCGCAGCTCGCGCTCCACGAAGAAGCACTCGGGTGCCTTGATGTCTTCCAGGTTGATGGCGCCGAAGGTGGGCTCCAGCGCGGCGATCACATCGACCAGCTTTTGCGGGTCCTTCTCGTTGATCTCGATGTCGAAGACGTCCACGCCCGCGAACTTCTTGAACAGGACGGCCTTGCCTTCCATCACCGGCTTGGAGGCCAGCGCGCCGATGTCGCCCAGGCCCAGAACGGCGGTGCCGTTGGAGATCACGGCCACCAGGTTGCCGCGCGCCGTGTACTTGAAGGCGGCGGCCGGGTCCTTGACGATCTCTTCGCAGGGCGCTGCCACGCCGGGCGAGTAGGCCAGGGCCAGATCATGCTGGTTGGCCATGGGCTTGGTCGGCACGATGGTCAACTTGCCGGGCTTGGGAAACTCGTGGTATTCGAGTGCGGCACGGCGCAGCTGGGCACGTTTATCGGAAGGGGTCGGGGCCGTGTTGTCGGACATCAAGCGTCTCCAGCGAAGGCATGGCCAACGCACGCGCGGATCAGCCCGCGTGCCGTCGGCCGAGGTAGGGGGGAACCGATTGTAGGCCGACAGGCAATAGCCGGGCCCTGCTGTGAAACTGTTGTGATGCCTGGTTGCCCAATGCCCCGCAGCGGCGGCGGTCTTTGCTTGCGCGCCGCCGCAAAGCCGGGCAATCAGATGGCGTCCAGCGGAAACACCGGGCGGCCGACCCGGGCGAACGGAAAGCGCGAATAGTCCGAGGTGGTCACGCCGGGGCTGTCGCACTCGACCAGGCCGGCGGACAGCGGCACGAAGACGGGTCGGCAGTACATGCGCGACTTGAGCAGCACGAAGCGAAAGCGCGTCGGGTCCATGCCCACGCAGTGGAACACGCCCAGGTCCCAGGGCTCGTGCGTCTGCTCGGTGATCACGATCTGCGCTGCGCCCGTGTCCAGGCAGACCGTGCGGCCCATGTGGCAGCGCTGGCCAGTGTAGATGGGGCCGCTGACCGTGTAGGCGCCGTCGCTGACGGCACGCACCGTGCCGCGCAGCCGCAGCGGCTGCTTGTGCAGGCCTATGCGCTCCAGCGATACCTTGTTGCCCAGCGCGATCTCCACCTCGGCGCCTTCGCCCGCCGCCGTGAGCGAGGCAACCGCTTCGGGGTCGCACAGCGGGCCTACGGCAATGCCTGACAGGCCCAGCTCCAGCGCGGTCTGCAGCACGTCCATGGTGTCGCAGGTGCCGCCGGACATGCAGTTGTCGCCGTGGTCGAGCAGCAGCACGGGGCGGTCGGCGCCTTCGGCCAGGGTTTGGGCGCGGCGCAGCGAATCGGCCAGCGGCTCGCTGCGGTAGATGAAGTCGGCGCGCCGCTGCCAGATCCGGGCGGCCAGCGCGTCCACGCTCGCCTGGGTGGCCGCGCGCTCCTCGGTGCGACAGGTGGCGACCACGCTCACGCAGGGCGCGGCGATGTCGGCCAGCGAGAAGCCGCCGAACACCGAGACCGCCGGCAGGCCCTCCGCTTCCAGGGCGCGCGCTGCGTTCACGGCGTCCAGCATGGGGCCGTCCAGCGTGGTGCTGCGCAGCGTGTGGCTCATCAGGGGCAGGCGGTGCCAGCACACGGCGTAGCGCGCGCGGCCTGCCAGCATGTCCAGCAGCAGGCGGCCCGCGTGCTCGCCGGTCTCGTACATGTCGATGTGCGGATAGGTCTTGAAGCCCACCATCACGTCGGCATTGCCCACCATTTTTTCGGTGATGTTGCCGTGCAGGTCCAGCGCCACGCCAACGGGCACGCCGGGCGCGGCGGCGCGCACGCGTTCGAGCAGGTCGCCTTCGCCATCGGCACTGTTCTCGGCCACCATGGCGCCGTGCAGGTCCAGCAAGATGGCATCGCAGCCCGGCGCGGCCGCCACGATGCGGTGCGTGAGTTCGTCGTAGGCGGCCGCATGCACGGGGCCGCTGGGATTGGAGGTGGCCGATACCGGCGTGACCAGGGTGGCGCCCGCCGCCTCGGCCAGGTCGATGAAGGCGGCCATGGCCGTGCGCATGCCCTTGTTGGCTGCGTAGGCCGCCTCGCCATAGGTGGGTGCAAACGCCTCGATGGGCGTGGGCACGGGCGAGAAGGTATTGGTCTCGTGGTTGAGCCGGGCGATCAGGATCTTCATGCCGGCACCCCGCCGTCCGCTGCCTGCACCACGCCCGCGGCCGCCAGCATGGCGCGCAGCAGCACGTTGCAGCCGGCCTCCAGGTGGGCGGGCTCGGCGTCCTCGATCTCGTTGTGGCTGATGCCGTCGGCGCAGGGCACGAAGATCATGGCCGCAGGCGCCACGCGGGCCAGGTAGACGGCATCGTGGCCCGCGCCGCTGACCACGTCCATGGCGCTGTAGCCCAGGTCGGCGGCATTGGTACGCACGGCCTCCACTAGGTGCGGCGTGAAGGGCTGGGGCGGGAAGTAGACGACCTGCTCCACGCCAATGGTCACGCCACGCGCGGCGGCAATGCGCTCGCAGGCCGCGCGCAGTGCGGCGTCCATGTCCAGCAACTGGCCGTCGTCCGGCGCACGCAGGTCCACGCTGAGCTTGACGCCGCCCGGGATCACGTTGCGCGAGTTGGGAAACACCTCCAGCGATCCCACGGTGCCGCGCGCATGCGGCAGGCGGTCCAGGGCGATGCGGTTGACCTCGGCCACGATGCAGCTGGCGGCCAGCAGGGCGTCGTGGCGCAGCTCCATGGGCGTGGGGCCGGCATGGGCCTCCATGCCCTGCACGCTGACGTCGTACCAGCGCTGGCCCAGCGCGGCGCTGACCACGCCGATCACGCGTTCATGGTTTTCCAGCACCGGGCCCTGCTCGATATGGGCTTCGAAATATGCGCCCACCGCAGGCGCCGGGCCGGCCGGCCCGGCATAGCCGATGGCGCGCAGCGCCTCGTCCACGCTCACGCCCTGGGCATCGCGCTGGGCCAGCGCATGCTCCAGCGTGAAGGCATTGACGAACACGCCCGAGCCCATCATCACGGGCACGAAGCGCGAGCCTTCCTCGTTGGTCCACACGGCCACTTCCACCGGGGCACGCGTGCGCACGCCGCCATCGTTGAGCGTGCGCAGCACCTCCAGCCCGGCCAGCACGCCGTAGTTGCCGTCGAACTTGCCGCCTGTGGGCTGGGTGTCGATGTGGCTGCCCGTCATCACGGGCGGCAGCGCATCGTCCAGGCCCGCGCGGCGCGCGAAGATGTTGCCGATGGCATCGACGCGGATGCTGCAGCCGGCCTCGCGCGCCCACTGCACGAAGAGATCGCGCCCCTGGCGGTCCAGGTCCGTCAGCGCCAGGCGGCACACGCCGCCCTTGGGTGTGGCGCCTATGCGCGCCAGGTCCATCAGCGATTGCCACAGGCGGGCGCCGTCGGTGCGCAGCCCGGCCGCAACGGCGGTGGCTGCAAGAGGGGTACTGAGATCCATGAGTGACTCCTGGGAATGCGAAAGGCGGTGGATCAGGCGATCCCTACACCGAGATACCGGTCCTTGATGGCGTCATCGGCCAGGAAAGCGGCATTGCCTGCCTCGTGCGCAATCGCACCCTGTTCGATGATGTAGTGGCGGTCGGCCAGCTGGGTGCAGACCTCCAGGTTCTGCTCCACCAGCAAGATCGCCACGCCAGCGGCCTTGATGGTCTTGAGCTGGGCCACGATCTCCTCCACGATCACGGGCGCCAGGCCCTCGACGGGCTCGTCCAGCATGAGCAGGCGCGGCGCGTTCATCAGGGCGCGGCCTATGGCCAGCATCTGCTGCTCGCCGCCCGACAGCTGGCCGCCGCCGTTGCCGCGCCGCTCCTTGAGGCGCGGGAAGATGCGGTAGATGTCGGCCAGTTGCCAGGGCGAGCGTTTGCGCTGGCCCAGCAGCAGGTTCTCCTCCACCGTGAGCAGCTTGAAGATGCCGCGGTGCTCTGGCACCAGGCAGATGCCGCGCTGGGCCACCTGGTGCGTGGCCAGCCTGTGCACGGGCTCGCCGCCGAAGCGGATCTGCCCCTGCGAGGGCTGCATCACCCCCGCGATGGACTTGAGCGTGGTGGTCTTGCCCGCGCCGTTGCGGCCCAGCAGCGTGACCAGTTCGCCGTCCTGCACCTGCAGCGACACGCCCTGCAGCACATGGCTCTTGCCGTAGTGGGCGTGTATGCCCTCGACCGAAAGCAGGGGACCGCTCATGCCTTTCCTCCCGTGATCATGTTGCCCAGATAGGCGCTGCGCACGCGCTCGTCGGCGCGGATCTCGTGGGGCAGTCCTTCGGCCAGCACGCGGCCTTGCTGCATGACGGTGATGGTGTCGGAGATGTCCATGACGATGTTCATGTTGTGCTCGATGAGGACCACGGTGTGCTCGTCCCTGAGGCCCTGGATCAGGCGCTTCATCTCGTCCAGGTCGTCGATGCCCATGCCCGAGGTCGGCTCGTCCAGGAAGATGGCCTTGGGCCGGGCGGCCAGGGCCATGCCCACCTCCAGCCGCCGCTGCTGGCCGTGCGAGAGGTTGCCGGCCGGCGTGTCCGCATGGCGCTCCAGGCCCAGGCGCGACAGCACGCTGGCCACGGTGTCGGCCAGGGCGCGAGCACCCACGGGCGCGTTCCAGCAGTCCAGGGCCCTGGCGGGCGCCACGCCCTGCGCGGCCAGGCGCAGGTTCTCGCGCACGGGCAGGGTCAGGAACAGGCTGGTGACCTGAAAGGACCGTGCCATGCCACGGCGCACGCGGCGGTGGTCGGGCTCGCGCGTCACGTCGTGGCCGTCGAACACGATGCGCCCGCCGCTCACGCTCTTGGTGCCCGTGAGCATGTGGAACAGCGTGGTCTTGCCCGCGCCGTTGGGGCCGATCACCGAGTGCACGGTGTGGGCGCGGACCTTGAGGTCCACGCCGCCCAGGGCGACGAACTTGTCATAGCGTTTCTCGACGCCCACGGCCTCGAGCAGGATGGGAGATGCTGCGGCGCTCATGCCTGGCCTCCTTTGGTTTCTGCAGCGGCCGCCTCGGCATCCGCCGGCCCTTTGCGGCGCACCAGGGCCCACAGGCTCTCGCCCAGGCCCCACAGGCCGCGCTGCAGGCCCAGGCTCACGATCATCAGCACCACGCCCAGCAGCAGCAGCCAGCGCGGCCACAGGGTGGACAGCCAGTCGCCCAGCAGCACATAGAAGGCCGCGCCCAGCACCGAGGCCAGCAGGTTGCCCGCGCCGCCGATCACGGTCATCACCAGGATCATTTCGCTGGTGTGGTACTCGGCGTTGGACAGCGGGGCGATGCCCGTCATCATGGCGTGCAGCGCGCCGGCCAGGCCCGTGACCGCGCCCGAGATCACGAAGGCCTGCAGCTTGAGCAGCCTCAGGTCGTAGCCCACGGCGGCGGCGCGCTCCTCGTTGTCGCGCACGGCCAGCAGGGTGCGGCCGAACATGGAGTCGCAGACGCGGCGCAGCAGCCAGAACACCACCAGAAAGAGCACGGCCACAAAGCCGTAGTACTGCCAGGGCGTGGCCAGCGGCCACAGCGTCTGGCCGGCCACCGCGAGGGCGGGGCGGGGCACATCGAGCAGGCCGTTGTCGCCGCCGGTGATGTCCGTGGCCGAGTAGGCCAGAAAATAGAACATCTGCGCAAACGCCAGGGTCAGCATCACGAAATAGGTGCCGCGCTGGCGTATGGCCACCCAGCCGACGATGGCCGCGCCCACGGCGCCCATGGCCGTGGCGGCCAGCAGGGCCAGCGGCATGGGCAGCGGCCAGCGCGTCAGCAGCAGGGCGATGGTGTAGCTGCCCAGGCCGAAGAAGATGCCCTGGCCGAAGGACAGCAGCCCCGTGTAGCCCAGCAGCAGATTGCAGCCCATGGCCGCGAGGCCGAAGATCAGCACCTCGCTGGCCAGCGAGCCCGACTGCATGCACAGCGGCATGGCGACCACGATGGCCAGCGCGAGAAGGAGATGGGAATGCCTGGTCATGGTCTTCATCCTTTGCGGCCCAGCAGGCCATGGGGTCGCAGCAGCAGCACGGCGGCCATGGCCACGTAGATCATCAGGCGCGCGCCCTCTGGCCACAGCGTGCTCATCACGCTTTGCACGATGCCGATCAGCAGGCCGCCGACCAGGGCGCCGCCGAAGCTGCCCAGCCCGCCCACGACCACGATCACGAAGGCCACGCCCAGCGCCTCCACGCCCATGAAGGGCTCGGCGCCGCGTATGGGCGCGGCCAGCACGCCGGCCAGCGCCGCCGTGGCCGCGCCCAGCGCGAACACCAGGCTGAAGATGCGCAGCACGTTCACGCCCAGCAGGGACACCATCTCGGTCGATTCGCTGCCCGCGCGCACCGCGCTGCCCAGCCGCGTGCCCTCCAGCAGCCACCACAGCAGCACGGCCAGCACGGCCGTGAAGCCGATCACGAACAGCCGGTACTTGGGATAGACGAAGCTGCCCCACATCACCACGCCCTGCAGCAGATCGGGCACGGCTACGCTGTCGCCCAGCGGGCCCCATTGCACGATCACCAGCTCCTGCACCACCAGGGCCAGGCCCACGGTGACGATGATGTGGAACTCATGCGCCTTGGCATACACATGGCGCAGCATGAGTTTTTCCACCAGCCAGCCCAGCGCGCCCACGGCCAGCGGCACCACGACCAGGGACAGCCAGAAACTCATGCCCCAGCGCGTCATCTGGTAGCAGAAATAGGCGCCCAGCAGGTAGAAGGCACCGTGCGCGAAATTCACGAAACGCAGCAGGCCGAAAACGATGGACAGGCCCACGGCCAACAGGAAATACAGCATGCCTATGCCGATCCCGTTGATGGTCTGAAGCAGATAGATGCTCATACAGGGTCCGAAACGATGGACGAAGGAGGCGGCGCGGAATGCGCGATGGTTTGAACCCCGTGCGACACAGGACTGAGCCCTTGAACTGGCACGGCCCAACTCAGGGACACCGAGCAAGGGCCGCCCCGCTGCGAGGGTGTCGTCCCCCTCCCGAAGGAGAGGGGGAAGGCGCGCAGCGCCTCAGGGGGTGCCTTCCATCTCAGACCAGCTTGCAGCCGGTCTGGTCTACGGGCAGGAAGGACTTGCCTGAGCTGACCACATCCACGTAGTCGTCCTTGTTCTTCATCTTGGACTTGGCCTTGCCCTTGAGCAGGTAGTAGCTCTTGAGCACCTGGTGGTCGGCCTTGCGCACCTCTTCCTCGCCCGTCAGGCCCTGGTACTTCATGCCTTCCAGCGCGGCGACCACGGCCTTGGGGTCGGCCGTGCCGGCCTTGATGATGGCGTCGATCATCAGCTTGGTGCAGATGTAGTGGCCGGCCAGGCTGTAGTTGGGATTGGCCTTGAACTTGTCGTTGCAGCGCTGCACCAGGTCGCGGTTGAGCGGCGTGTCCACCGTGTGCCAGTACTGGGCGCCGAAGTACACGCCGTCGCACAGGTCGGCGCCCAGCGATTCGAACTGCTCCAGCCCCGAGGCCCAGGCGATCAGGATGGTCATGTTCTTGTTCATGCCGAAGCTGATGGCCTGGCGCAGCGTGTCCGAAGACTGGGCGCCGAAGTTCAGCAGCAGCAGCACGTCGGGCTTGGCGGCCACGGCATTGGTCAGGTAGCCGCTGAACTCCTTTTCGGTCAGCGAGTGGTAGCTGTTGCCCACATGCTCGATGCCCTTTTCCTTGAAGATGTTCTTGGCCGCCGTCAGCAGGCCGTCGCCGAACACGTACTGCGGCGTGATGGTGTACCAGCGCTTGGCCTTGGGCAGGGATTCGACCAGCGGGCGCACGGTCTGCTCGATGGCGCCGAAGGTGGGCGCCGACCAGCGGAAGGTGGCGCTGTTGCAGTCCTTGCCCGTGATCTCGTCGGCGCCTGCGGTGGTGATGAAGATGCCGCCGGCCTTCTCGGCCTCCTTGCCCATGGCCAGCGCCTCCGACGACAGGATGCCGCCTGCGAAGAAGCGCGTGCCCTGCTGCTGCGAAGACTCCTGCAGTTTGCGCACGGCCGTGGCGGGCTTGCCCTCGGTGTCCAGCACGGTGTAGGCCAGCGGGCGGCCCAGCGCCTTGCCGTACTGCTCGATGGCCAGCTTCATGCCCAGATCCGCATACTTTCCGTTGGCCGCGAAGGCGCCCGACATGGGCACGGGGCAGGCGAACTGGATGCTGTCCTTGGACTGCGCCCAGACGCTGCGGCCCAGGCCCAGCGATGCGGGCAATGCGCCCAGTGCCGAGAGTTGCAGGAGGTGACGACGTTGCATGGGATCTCCGTGATGGGGACTGAAGGCGCGGCGGCCCGGGTACGCTTTTCAGAGCAAGTTGCATGCCAGTCGAAATGGGTGCGTGCAGGCTCCTTGATTCATATTTATAGTGATAAATAGAAGAAATAGGGCGCGTGCTAACCCTAGGCGGGCACGGCCACGCGCCATGGCGGTGCATACTGCACCAAACCCGCATGCAGACTGGGCGCGGACACGATCCGGTGCCCTTCCGGAGAACACAACAATGGATACACCCAAGTCGCCCTCCCTGGCCATCCGGCAGCTCAAGCGCCCGGATCTCGTGGCCCAGGAGATCAAGCGCCTGATCACCGAAAAGAACCTCAGCCCCGGCGACCGCCTGCCGCGCGAAAGCGAGCTGCAGGCACAGTTCCAGGTCAGCAAGGGCACGATCCGCGAGGCCCTCAAATCGCTGGAAGTGCAGGGGCTGATCACCATCTCCACCGGCCCTTCGGGCGGTGGCACGGTCGTCGAGGTGCCGTTGGACCGCACGCTGCAGTTCATGCAGAACTACCTGTTCTTCCAGGAGGTGACCATCGACGACATCTATACGGTGCGCCAGATGCTGGAGCCCGAGCTGGCGGCAGGCGCCGTGCCCCATCTGACCGAGGCGGATTTCGACGCGCTGGAGCACAGCATCGCCTGCTGCGACCCCACGCAAAGCAGCGAGGACCTGGTGAGCCAGCGGCGCGAGGACGTGAACTTCCACGACATCCTTGCCGCGGCCAATCCCAACCCCTTCCTGCGCTTCACCTGCGAGCTCATCAACGAGATGATTCGCCAGCTCATCGTCTTCGCCAACCGCACGCCCCAGTCCGAGCACCGGCGCTTTGGCGAGGCCAATGCCCGGATCCACCGCGACATCGTGCAGGCCGCACGCGAACGCGATGCCGTGAAGGTGCATGCGCTGATGCAGCAGCACATGCGGGATGCGGCCAGCAGCGTCAAGCGCATGAAGGGCCGCATCCAGGGGCGGCTCATCCTGGATGCCGACAGCCTGCGCAGTCCGCGTCCGCAACGCGCCGTGCAGCCGGTGGAAAAGCCGGCGATGGCAGTACCGAGGACTGCACCAAAAAAGGCACCGAAGCCGGCTGCAAAGGCGGCGCCAACAACAACGGCAAGGCCGGCCGCAAGGACCGCCGCAAAAGCCGTCGCGAAGACCGCCGCAAAGGCGGCTCCGAAGGCGCCCGACAAGCCACTGTCGGCGCGTCCCGCCGCCGCACGCAAGCGCGCGGCCTCCTGAACTGTCCCGCGCCGGTCATTGCCGCCCCGCGCCACGCGTTTCGCGCCGCCCGCTGCTGGTATGCTGCCGCGCGCTCGGCCTTCACGCATTCCACCCCCCACGAGACAACAGCATGAGACAAACCCCTTTCGCATCTTCCCGTACCCCTGCCCTGTGGCGCGCCCTGGCCGGCGGCCTGGCGCTGGCGGCCACGCTGGCGGCGCCCTTCGCCCATGCCCAGGGCGCAGGCAGCTATCCGTCCAAGACCATTCGCCTGGTCGTGCCCTTTGCGCCTGGCGGCTCCACCGACATCCTGGGCCGCCTGCTGGCGCAAAAGATGGGCGAGAGCATGCACACCACGGTGGTGGTGGATAACAAGCCCGGCGCCAACGGCACCATCGGCTGCGACCTGGTGGCCAAGGCGCCGGCCGACGGCTACACCGTGGTGCTGGGCGATGTGGGCTGCATGGCCATGGCCAAGGGCCTGTACACCAAGCTGCCCTATGACCCGCTGCGCGACTTCGCGCCCATCAGCCTGGTGGCACGCAGCCCGCTGGTGCTCACCGTGGGCGCGCAAAGCCCGTTCCACTCGCTCAAGGAGCTGACGGCGGCGGCCCAGGCCCAGCCCGGCAAGCTCAACTACCCCTCGTCGGGCACGGGCGGCCCCAACCACCTGGGCGCCGAGCTGTATGCCATGCAGGCCAAGGTCAAGATCGGCCACGTGCCCTACAAGGGCAGTGCGCCTTCCGTGGTGTCGCTGGCCGCCGGCGAGACCGACTTCGGCTTTCTCACGGCCGTGACGATTGCCGCGCAGCTCAAGGCCGGCAAGGTGCGCGCCCTGGCCGTGGCCCACAACGAACGCCTGCAGTCCATGCCCGACGTGCCCACCATGTCCGAGGCCGGCCTCAAGGACTTCACGGCCGATGCCTGGTTCCTCGCGGCCGTGCCCGCAGGCACGCCCAAGCCCATCGTGGACCGGCTCTACGCCGAGATCGCCAAGGCCCTGCCCGCGCCCGAGGTCAAGGAAAAGCTGGACGCCATGGGCGTGCTGCCCTCGGGCCTCAAGCCCGATGCCTCGGCCCAGTTCCTGCGCGTGGAAGTGGACAAGTGGCGCGATGTGATCAAGAACGCGGGCATCACGCTGGACTGATTTCGCAGCCTTGCCATTGCCATGTAAAAAAGCCCCTGCGGCCTCACGGCCCAGGGGCTTTTCTCATGTGCCGGAGATGCTCAGTTCGTTTCCGTCAGGGCATCGCCCAGGGCGCTGACCAGCCGCTCGATCTCGGCCTTCTCGCTGATGAAGGGCGGTGCGATCTGGATGGTGTCGCCGCCGTAGCGCACGTAAAAGCCCTTGTCCCAGCACTTCATGGCGATCTCGTAGGGACGGCGGGCCGGCTCGCCGGGCAGCGACTCGATGGTGAAGCCCGCCGCCAGGCCGAAGTTGCGGATGTCGGCCACATGCTTTGCTCCCTTGAGGCTGTGCACGGCCTGCTCGAAGAACGGGGCCAGCGCGCGCACGCGGCCCGGGCCGTCCTCGCGCTGCAGCAGGTCCAGCGCGGCCACGCCTGCTGCGCAGGCAACGGGGTGGGCCGAGTAGGTGTAGCCGTGCGGGAACTCCAGCATGTACTCGGGGCCGCCCGCTGCCATGAAGGTGTCGTAGATCTCCTTGCTGGCCACCACGGCGCCCAGGGGCTGGGCGCCATTGGTCACCTGCTTGGCGATGTTCATGATGTCGGGCGTGACGCCGAAGGCCTCGGCCCCCGTCATGGCGCCGCAGCGGCCAAAGCCCGTGATGACCTCGTCGAAGATCAGCAGGATGTTGTTCTGCGTGCAGATCTCGCGCAGGCGCTGCAGGTAGCCGGCCGGCGGAATCACCACGCCGGCCGAGCCCGAGAAGGGCTCGACGATGACGGCTGCGATGTTGCTGGCGTCATGCAGGGCGATCAGGTCCAGCAGCCGGTCGGCCAGCGCGCGGCCATCGGTGGCGGGCATGCCTTTGTGGAAGGACCCCAGCGCCGGCTGCGTGTGCGGCAGATGGTCGGCCTCCACGCCCTGGCCGAAGGTCTTGCGGTTGCCCACCATGCCGCCGACCGAGATGCCGCCGAAGTTCACGCCGTGGTAGCCCTTCTCGCGCCCGATCAGCCGGGTCTTGCCGCCCTGGCCCTTGGCACGCCAGTAGGCGCGCGCCATCTTCAGCGCCGTGTCGGCCGCCTCCGAGCCCGAGCCCGTGAAGAACACATGGTCCAGGCCTGCAGGCGTCAGCTCCTTGATCTTGTTGGCCAGCGCGAACGAGGCCGGGTGGCCGAACTGGAAGGCCGGCGCATAGTCCAGCTGCTGGGCCGCGCGGCCGATGGCTTCGGCGATCTCGCGGCGGCCATGGCCCAGGCCCGAGCACCACAGGCCCGACAGGCCGTCGAAGATCTTGCGGCCGTCGGCATCGGTGTAGTAGGCGCCCTGGGCGCTGGTGATCATGCGCGGGCGCGCCTTGAACTCGCGGTTGCCGGTGAAGGGCATCCAGTGGGCGTCAAGCCAGGCGGCATCGGTGCGCGTGGCGGCTGCAGCGCCTTGTTCGGTGGGAACCAGGGTCATGGTGATCTCCTCGGGCCGGGAAAGAAATAAAGGAACCGGCCCATTGTGATCGTGCCTTTTGATTTCTCGAAGTGCGTGATATCGAGGTTCACTTGCGGATTTCTGCAAGTGAGCAGGGGCTTGCCGATCCGGGCCCGGAGAGCGCGCATTGTGGGAATCCATGGCCGTCTCCGCCCTGGTGCTCGCCTATAGTGGCTCCCCTGTAGTGGTGGCCGGTTCAGGCGGGCACCGGGAGGCGAAGGGCGATGGCGGATTTTTCGATGGACAGCACCCCAGGCCGCCCGGCGCGGGACGGGCGTGCGCGCGCCGCGCTGGGCCAGTTGGGCGACATGGACCTGCGCCTGCTGCGCGTGTTCAAGGCCGTGGTCGAGTGCGGCGGCATGTCGGCTGCCGAGCTGGAGCTGAACATCGGCAGCTCCACGCTGAGCCGCCATATGAAGGACCTGGAGGAGCGCCTGGGCCTGACGCTGTGCCGGCGCGGGCGCGCGGGCTTCGCGCTCACGCCCGAAGGCCATCGCATCTATGAGGCCACCTTGCAACTGCTCGGTGGCGTGGAAGGCTTCCTGGGCCAGGTGGACGACATCCATGGCCGGCTGGCCGGCACGCTGGACGTGGCGCTGTTCGACAAGACCGTGGGCAATCCGCAGTCGCGCATTCCCGAGGCGATCGGCGTTTTGCACGACCAGGCGCCGCAGCTGCATCTGCGCCTGCATGTGGCCTCCATCCAGGCCATCGAGCGCGGGCTGATGGAGGGGCGCTGGCAGGTGGGCGTGCTGCCATCGGCACCCAGTTCGGGCGCGCTGGACAGCGCCCGGCTGTTTGGCGAGCGCATGCAGCTGTATTGCGCTCCCGGCCATCCGCTGCATGGCGCCGACCATGATGCGCTGGACTGGGACAGCCTGGGTGCGCATGCCTTCGCAGGCCTGGGCTACCAGTCGCCCAACATGGCGCTCAGCCACCAGGCCGGCCTGCAGCGCCAGGCCACCGGTTTTGACCAGGAGGCCATTGCCATGCTGGTGCGATCGGGCTGCTACCTGGGCTTTCTGCCCGATCACTATGCACAGGCCATGCAGGACCAGGGCCTGCTGCAGGCCGTGGCACCGCACCGCTTTTTCTATCTGTGTGATTTCTTCGCCGTCTGGCGCAATGCCGTGGCCCCTGGGCGTGCAGCCCGGGTGTTCATTGACGCGCTGTTGGCCGTGCACCATGGATGAACGGGTTCATCACAGCCTTGGAAAGAGGAAATTCACAGGTTTGATATCAGGATGTGCACAGGTTTTTGCACAGCTTGTGCTCAGGTTTTTGCAGCGTATGCGCTTGACAATGTTTGGCATTGTGGCCGGGGCCAGGGCTTCAGTCCGCCCCGATTGCGCCGACATGCATGCATGGATTCCGTGTCGGCCCTGGGCCGTACGAGCAGCGCCTTGATACCAACGATTTCGCATTTCCCGGGTTCTTGCCACCATGCGCCGCCATGTCCACCTCTCTTGCCGCCACGGCAGGGCCGGGTTTCAGCCCGTGCCGCCATCGACCATCCTGGCCAGGGTCTCGGCCAGCCATTTCCCGAATGAATCTGCGCCAAGGGGCTGCATGGGTGTCGGCATGGGCATGGGCATGTTCATCTCCGTGTTCCCGGCAGGCTCAGGCTGCAGCCGTGGGCGGCGCCATCGCGGCGGCGGCATCGGCACGGCGGCGCAGGCCCCGTTCCCAGAGCTTTTCATGGAAGAAGAAGGCCACGGCCTGGACGGTGGGCTCCAGCAGGCTGAGCGTCAGCGCGGCCCAGAGGTTGCGGGTCACGGCATAGGCCACGGCCGCCGCCACCGTGACGTGGATGACGTAGTAGCTGGCGGTTTTCATCAGCGTGTGGCGGTGGTGGTGCAGGGTCTGGCGGATGCGGGTCATGGGGCTTTCCTCGGGGCTTTTCTCGTGATGAGACTCCATGCTAGGTGTGATCAATAGCTGCGGCCAATCGAAAATGAATATCAAAGACATGAAGACTATCGATGGCGGGCAGGCAGGTGCCGTGGCCCTGTGCCATTCAGGGGGGGCGCCATGAATTGGGACGAGATCTTCGTGCTCGGATGGGCACCCCATCCGCAGTGGTTCCAGTGGCTGCATCCGGGCCTGGTGGCGCTGTCAGTGGTGGTGGCCGTGGCCACGTCGATGATGGCCATGCAGATCGCGGGGCTGGCGCGCAATGCCGCCTCGCCCCGGATACGCCGCACCGGCGTGCTGACCGGCGCCTTCTGCCTGGGCGCCGGCATCTGGGCCATGCACTTCATCGGCATGCTCGCCTTTGTGCCCTGCACCTTCGGCGACTACGACCCCTGGATCACCGCGCTGTCCATGCTGCCCAGCATGCTGGCGTCCTGGCTGGCGCTGACGCTGATGGTGCGGCCCCGGCTGTCCGCCCAGGCGCTGGTCGGCGGCGGCGTGCTCATGGGGCTGGGCATTGGCTCCATGCACTACATCGGCATGGCGGCGGCCCAGACCTGGAGCCTGATGCTCTACGACCCCTGGGGCGTGCTGCTGTCGGTGATCGTGGCCGCCACCATGGCCATGCTGTCGCTGTGGGTGCGCTTTCGGCTGGGCAACACGGGCCGCCTGTGGCCCACCCTGGTGGCCGGCATAGTCATGGGCCTGGCCATTTCCTGCATGCACTATGCGGGCCTGTACGCACTGCGCCTCAAGCCCGGTATCGATGCGCTGGCGCAGCAGCAGGCGCCCACGCATGCGCTGCTGGTGTTCTCCATCGTGGGCGTGGTGGTGCTGATCTTCGGCCTGGTGCTCGCGGTCAACATGACGCTGCGCTACCGCCAGATCTACCGGCAGGTCCAGCGCAGCGAGTCGCGCCTGCGCGCCGTGGTGGATACGGCGGTGGACGGCATCGTGATGATCGACGGGCGCGGCAGCATCGTCTCGTTCAACGGCGCGGCCGAGCGGCTGCTGGGCTGGACGGCGCAGGAGGTGCTGGGCCGCAGCGCCAGCCTGCTCATGCCTGCATCGGGCTGCGATGGTGAGGGCGGCTCGCTGGAAAAGCAGCTGGCCGCTGGCTTTGCAGGCCTGCTCGGCTCCAGCCGCGATGTCCATGCCCTGCACAAGGACGGCACGCAGATCGCCGTGCGCCTGGCCGTGGGCCGGGTGGCGATTGCGGGCGATCCGCTGTTCGTGGGCTTTGTGACCGACATCCGCGAGCGCCGCCAGATGCTGCAGTCGCTGCGCCGCAGCGAGGAGCAGTACCGCACCCTGATCAACAACGTGCCGGGCACCACCTTCCGCTGCCTGTACGACGGCAAGTGGACGCCGCTGCTGCTCAGCCGCTCCATCAAGGAGCTGACCGGCTGGACGGAGCAGGACTTCACGGACGGACTCACGGGCTGGGACCGGCTCATCCATGCCGAGGACCGCGACCGGCTGGAGGCTGCGGTCTCGCATTCGCTGTCACGGCGCCAGACCTACAACGCCGACTACCGCCTGCTGCACCGCGACGGCAGCACCCGCTGGGTGTCCGAGACCGGGCGCGGCGTCTTCAACGAGCACGACGAGCTGACCTGGATCGACGGCGTGATCATGGACCAGACGGCGGCGCGCGCGCGCAATGCCGAGTTCGAGGGCACGGTGCGCGCCATCGACCTGTCGCTGGCCACCATCGAGTACGACCTGCTGGGCCAAGTGCTGCGCGCCAACCGCAATTTCCTGGACCTGTTCGGCTACCGGCTCGACGAGGTCGCGGGCCGCCACCACGGCATGTTCTGCGAGCCCGGCTATGCCCACACGCCCGAGCATGTGCAGTTCTGGCGCCGCCTGGCCGAGGGCGAATTCCAGGCCGGCGAATTCCTGCGCTGCGGGCGCGAGGGGCGGCGCATCTGGGTGCAGGCCACCTACAACCCCATACGCGACGCCGACGGCCGGCCCTACAAGATCGTCAAGCTGCTCACCGACATCAGTGCCCAGCGCAAGCTGGCCCAGGAGCTGGTGCTGGCCAAGGAGCATGCCGAGGCGGCCGCCGCCGCGCGCAGCACCTTCCTGGCCAACATGAGCCACGAAATCCGCACGCCCATGAACGCCATCATCGGCTTCACCGAGGCGCTGCGCGAAACCGCCCTGCAGCCCACGCAGGCGCGCTATCTGGACACGGTGCACTACGCGGCGCGCTCCATGTTGCGCCTGCTCAATGACATCCTGGACACGGCCAAGCTCGACAAGGGCGCGGTGGAGCTGGAGATCGAGGATTTCTCGGTGCGCGAACTGTGCCAGCAGATCCTGGCGTCGCTGCGCATCACGGCGGACCGCAAGGGCCTGGACTTGCGCCTGGACTACGACCCGCACACACCGGCGGCCCTGCGTGGCGACGGCATGCGCGTGCAGCAGATCCTGGTGAACCTGCTGGGCAATGCCGTGAAGTTCACCGAGCGTGGCCATGTGCTGCTGCGCGTGCGCTACGAGCAGGGCGTGCTGCAGCTCGATGTGCATGACACGGGCATCGGCATCGCGCCCGAGAAGATCCACCGCATCTTCGACCCCTTCGCCCAGGCCGATGCCTCGACCACGCGGCGCTTTGGCGGCACGGGCCTGGGCACGACCATCTCGCGCCAGCTGGCCGAGCTCATGGGCGGCAGCATCCAGCTGCACAGCACCGTGGGCGTGGGCACGGTGTTCGAGGTGCGCCTGCCCCTGCCGGTCGGCGAGAGCCCGCTGTCCGAGCGCGGCGCGGCCAGCCGCGGCCTGCCGCCGCTGCACATCCTGGCCGTGGACGATGTGCCCGAGAACCTGGAGCTGCTGCAGATCAACTTCTCCAGCCAGAACCACCAGATGGCGCTGGCGCATGACGGTGCCGAGGCGCTGCGCCGCGTGCAGGCGCAGGAGCCGCCCTTCGACGTGGTGCTGATGGACCTGCAGATGCCGGGCATGGACGGCCTGGCGGCGGCGCGTGCCATCCGCGTCTGGGAGCGGCAACTGCAGCGCCGGCCCGTGCCCATCGTCGCGCTGTCGGCCAGCGTGCTGGAGAAGGACCGCAGCGACGCCAGCGCCGCCGGCATGGACGGCTTTGCCTCCAAGCCGCTGGACATGGCGCGGCTGCAGGCCGAGATCGCGCGGCTGCTGTCGCTGCAGGTGGCGCTCAAGGAGGCCAGGCCGCCCGCGCCCGCCAGTGCCCAGGCGGGGCTGCCCGATGTCACGGTGGACTGGGCCTCGGGCATTGCGCTGTGGGGTCGGGTCGATCCGCTGGTGGCCGCCATACGGCGCTTTCTGAACGAGCAGCTTGACCTGGCCGATCGCCTGCGCCGTGCCCTGCAGCGCCCGGGGACCGAGGCCCTGGTGGGCCTGGCGCACCGCGTGCGCGGCGCGGCAGGCAACCTGGGGCTGCAGGCCGTATACCGCCTGGCATCGCGCCTGGAAGGCCATGCGCAGGATGGCGCCCCGCAGCCCCAGCTGCTTGCCCTCATCGACCAGTTGCAGCAGGCGCTGGATGCCGTGACGCAGGAGCTGCGCCAGCGCCATCCGGCCGCCATGCCGGTGGCCGAGGTCGCGGGCCAGGCGCTGCCCGGTGGCACGGCACCGGCGCCGCCCGTGGCCGATGCCGGGCCGCAGGGCGGCGCGTCCTGCCTGCCGGCCGATGCCCGGCCCTGGCTGGAGCGCATCGTTGCCGCATTGCAAAGCGGGGAACTGGACGGGCAGGCCATGCAGGCCCTGGTGCGCATACTGACGGCCGAACAGCTGCAACCACTGCAGCAGGCACTGGATAATTTCGACTTCGAGCGTGCGCAGGAATGCGCCCAGCAGCTGCAGCAGCAACTGCCCTCGATCGATGGAGACAGAGCATGAATGCGCCCAATCTACTGGCAACGGACAAGCGCCCGCGCCTGCTGCTGGTCGATGACGACCCGACCAACCTGCATGTGCTGCGCCAGATCCTGGGCGAGGACTACCGGCTCTCGTTCGCCACGGACGGGCGCAAGGCATTGCAGCTGGCACAGCACCAGCCGGACCTGATCCTGCTGGACATCATGATGCCCGAGCTCGATGGCTACGCCGTGTGCCGCCAGCTCAAGGCACAGGCCGACACCGCCCGCATCCCGGTGATCTTCATCACGGCCCTGTCGGACGGGCAGGACGAGGCGCTGGGCTTTGCCTCCGGCGCGGTGGACTACATCGTCAAGCCCGTGCGTGCGCCCGTGGTGCGCGCGCGGGTGCGCAACCACCTGTCGCTGGTCAAGCTCGACGAGTTGCGCAGCACCCGCCTGCAGATCGTGCAGCGCCTGGGCCGCGCGGCCGAGTACCGCGACAACGAAACCGGCATGCACGTGATCCGCATGAGCCACTACGCAAAGACGTTGGCGCTGGCGGCCGGCTGCACCGACGAGTGGGCCGACGACCTGCTCAACGCCGCGCCCATGCACGACGTGGGCAAGATCGGCATCCCCGATGCCATCCTGCTCAAGAACGGCCCGCTGACGGCCGAGGAATGGACCGTCATGCGCCGCCATCCGCAGATCGGCGCCGAGATCATCGGCGAGCACGACTCCCAGGTGCTGCAGATGGCCTACAGCATTGCGCTGACCCATCACGAGAAATGGGACGGCACGGGCTACCCGCAGGGCCTGGCGGGCGAGGACATTCCGCTGGCCTCGCGCATCGTGGCCGTGGCCGACGTGTTCGACGCGCTCACCACGGAGCGCCCCTACAAGCACGCCTGGACCGTGGACGACGCCATGGAGCACATAGAGCAGCAGGCCGGCGCCCACTTCGACCCGCGCCTGGTGCCGCTGTTCATCGGCCTGCGCCCGCAGCTGGAAGACATACGCGAGCGCTGGAAGGATTGACTGCACCGGCAGCACCGATTCCGGCAGGGCATGCTGGGGCATGGGCCATCGCTTACCCTGGCGGGCCTGCCATCGGCGCTCAAATGACCTGTCCATGTCTTCTCCCCCGCCCCTCGCTGGCCGCTTCCATGTCCGCGCACTGACCGCTGCCGACCTGTCCGATCTGCTGCACATCCAGCTGGCCTGCTATGGCGCGGACTATGCCGAGAGCGGCGAGGTCTTTGCGCGGCGCCTGGCCAGCGCGGCGAACTGCTCGCTGGCGCTGGAGCAGGGCGGCCGGGTGCGCGCCTACCTTGCGGCCTACCGCAGCCGGATGGCCAAGATCACCCCGCTGCACGGTGACTTCGAAGCCGTGGAGCAGGCCGATACCCTCTACCTGCACGACATGGCCGTGCACCCCGACGCTGCAGGCCAGGGCCTGGCGCGCGCGCTGCTGGCGCCGCTGTGGGACAGGGCGCGTGCCGAGGGCCTGCGCCACACGGCCCTGGTCTCGGTGCAGGGCTCACGCGGCTACTGGGAGCGCCATGGCTATGCCGTGCAGGCGCTGGCGAACCCGCTGCAGCAGCAGCGCCTGGACAGCTATGGCGACGGTGCGCTGTACATGGTCCGGCCGCTATAGGCGCGGTGTCGCGCGGGTGGCCGGCAGGGCGTGTTGAGGGCGTGTTGATGGGGTTTTGGCCGGGACGTGGCGGCCGCCTCTGGTCATAATGCGCGCCATGCCCGATCGCTGGAAACCCAATGTCACTGTGGCGGCCATCATTGAGCGCGATGGCCGTTTTCTGCTGGTGGAAGAAGACACGGCCGATGGCGTGCGCTACAACACGCCCGCAGGCCATCTCGACCCGGCCGAGTCGCCCATCGCCGCCTGCGTGCGCGAGGTCGATGAGGAAACCGCGCACGACTTCGTGCCCACGGCCCTGGTCGGCATTTACCTGAACCGCTTCGTTCGCACGCGCACGGGTTCGGACATCACCTATCTGCGCTTTGCGTTCACGGGCGAGCTGGGTGACTTCCGGCCCGGCCAGCCGCTGGATGACGGCATCCTGCGCACGGTCTGGATGACGCTGGACGAACTGAAGGCCTGCGCAGCCCAGCACCGCAGCCCGCTGGTGATGCAAAGCATCGAGGACTACCTGGCCGGCCGCCGCTACCCGCTGGAGCTGATCCATACCGATCCCAGCGTGATGCAGGCTCCGCAGCCCCACTGAGTCACCAAGGCACCGAGCACCATGCCGGCCCTGTCTGTCACAAAACGCCACGCTCCCGCGTCTTGATGGCATGCAGACCTCCTCCGTCACCGACGATCCCCTGGCGCTGTTCGAGCGCCACCGCCCGCGCCTGTTCGGCCTGGCCTACCGCATGCTGGGCCAGCGCGCCGATGCCGAGGACCTGGTCCAGGAAGCCTGGCTGCGCTGGCATGGCGCCGAGCGCGCCGGCATAGAGCAGCCCGAGGCCTGGCTGGTCTCCGTGACCACGCGCTTGGCCATAGACCGGCTGCGCCGCCTGCGCGCCGAGCGCGAGCACTACCAGGGCTTCTGGCTGCCCGAGCCCCTGGTCCAGCCCTGGGCCGAGGAGGCCGCGCCCTCGGCCGAAGACCTGCTGGAGCGTGCCCACGACGTGTCCACGGCCCTGATGTTCGTGCTGGAGCAGCTCACCCCCGACGAACGTGCGGCCTTCCTGTTGCGCGAGATCTTCGATGCCGACTATGCCGAGGTGGCCCAGGCCCTGGGCCGCAGCGAGGCTGCCTGCCGCCAGCTCGTGCACCGCGCCCGCAGCCATGTGCAGGCCGGTCGCCCGCGCTTTGCGGCGCCGCCCGAGGCCCATGCCGCGCTGCTGCAGCGCTTTGCGCAGGCCGTGCAGGGCGGGAACTTCGCGCAGATCCAGGCGCTGTTCGCGCCCGATGCCGAACTCATCAGCGACGGCGGCGGCAAGGTGCCCTCGTTCGGCCGCGTGCTGGAGACGGGCCGGCGCCTGGCCCTGCTGTACTTCGCCACCACGCGCCGCATGCGGCGCAACGGCCAGCGCCAGACCCTGCACCTGGCGCGCGTCAACGGCCTGCCGGGCCTGCTGCGCTGCATCGACGGCGAGCTGGAGTCCGTGCAGACGCTGCTGGTCGAGGACGGCCTGATCCGCTGCATCTACACGCTGCGCAACCCCGACAAGCTGGCCGGCGTGGCCGTGCCGGCGCCACTGCCGTTCCCTGCAGGCCCGGCAGGCCCGGCAGCGTAGTCAGAGGGTCAGATGAACTGAAGATCGCGGGGTGTGACGCCCTCGAACACGCGCTGCAGCTGGGCCGGGCTCAATCCATACATGCGCTGGAACAGGCCGCCCAGCACGGCACGGTACTCGTTGAGCACGGGATGGTCGCGGTTCTGGAACAGGTTTTTCTGGTTGACCTCGACCTGCTCGCCCACGATACGCCCGCCAGCGCGCGAGGACAGCCCGCCGCCCAGCAGCCAATAGGTCGTGCCGTGGCCGTGGTCCGTGCCCTTGTTGCCGTTTTCGCGGAAGGTGCGGCCGAACTCGCTGATCACCACCACCACCGTATGCCGCCAGGCCTCGGGGCCGATCTCCTGGGCAAAGCCGGCCAGGCCCCGGCCCAGCTCGTCCAGCCGCCCGGCCAGCGCGCCCGTGGCGCCGCCCTGGGCCACGTGCGTGTCCCAGCCGCCCACATCGACAAAGCCCAGGTCGAAGCGCTCGCGCATCAGGGCCGCCATGCGCTGCGCCACCAGGGCAAAGCCGCGTGCGCTGATGGCATTGCGCCCGGCCTGGTCCATTTCCTCCTGCACGCTGCGCTGCACGGCATCACGCACCGCAAAGCCCTCCTGCACGGCCGGGCCCAGGGCAGTGCCCGCGTACATGGCGGCAATGGCCTGGCTGCGGCGATCGTCCAGGCCGCCCTTGCCCACGGATGCCAGCGCCATGTTGGCGGCCGGCAGGCTGCCGCGCAGCAGCAGCGGAAGCTGGGGCGTGAAGGCCATGGGCGATACCGCCGTGCGGCCATCCTGTCCCAGCACCTGGGCCAGCCGGTTCAGAAAGCCCGACTGGTAGCTGCGGCGCCCGTCCAGGCCCTGGCCCAGCTCGATGGAGTCCTGCGTCTCGAAATGGCTGCGCGACAGGTCGTGCGTGCCCGCAAAGGGCACAAAGCAGGCTTGGCCTGCCTGGAACAGCGGGTGGATGCTGTCCTGCAGCACCGGGTGCAGGCCCCAGCGGTCGTCCAGCGCCAGGGCGCCCCGGGCCTCGCCGGGCCGGGCAATGGCGATGCTGGGGCGGGCCTCGTAGTAGAAGTCGCTGTGCGTGGGCACGAGCAGATTGCTGCTGTCATAGGCGCCGCGCAGGAACACCAGCAGCAGGCGCGGCGTGGCTGGCCGGTGCGTGGCGGCCTGCAGCCGGCCCAGGTGGGCGGCAAAGGGCAGGGTGGAGGCCAGGGACAGAAAGTGGCGTCGCTGCATGGACAGTCTCCCGGGGGTCAGCGGAACATCATTTCGGGGGCGGACAGGAAGTAGGTATTCCAGTCCGCCGGATTGCGGGCCTGGGCCAGTGCCGCCTGCGTGGCCTGGCTCCACTGCGGCAGGCGCTGGCGCACGCTGGCCAATTCCGACAGCGTGGCGTAGGGCGGCTTCTCCAGCGCGTCTGCGGGGTCGGCGCGGAACAGCACGGCGCTGCGCGTGGCGATCTGTCGCGCCACCTCGAAGCGTGCCGCCATCTGGCCCGAGCTGGCCCAGTCGGACTGCATCTGCGGATAGCCGTCCGGCGTCTCATGCGCATAGAGGTTCTGCCCCAGCCGGTTGACCCAGCCCAGCACCGGCGCCACGTCGGCCGCCACGCGCTGGTCCACCGACAGCCGCGTGGCGGCCAGCACGTAGTGCAGCGGATCGCGGAACTTGCGGCCGAAGGGGGCGGCCTCGGGATCGGCCAGCAGCGTGGCCACGGTGGCCGCGATATCGCCCCGGCTGCGCGTGAAGGCCTGGGCCGTGCGCTGCACCAGGGCAGGCGGCGGATCGTCGGCAATGAAGAACACCGCCAGCTTGCGCGCGATGAACTGCGCCGTGGCCGGCGAGGCGACGATGCGGTCCAGCGCCTCCTGGACCTCGGCCATGCCGCGTGCGTGCAGGGGCTGGCCCAGGAAGGACTTGGGGCCGTAGTCGTGCCGGTTGGGGTTGAACTCGAAAAAGCCCGAGCGCAGGTAGTCGCCCTGGCGCTCGGGGCGCATGCGCGGCGGCGGCGTGCCGGCCGGCTGCAGGCTGATGCCCACGCCGGTCAGGATGCGCGCCATCTCCTGCACATCGGCCTGGGTGTAGCCGCTGCCGACGCCCATGGTGTGAAGCTCCAGCAGTTCGCGCGCGTAGTTCTCGTTGATGCGGCCTGCCGCATTGCTGGCGTTGTCCAGGTAGCGCAGCATGGCCGGGTGGCGCAGCGAGGCTTCCAGCAGGCTGCGAAAGCTGCCCAGCGCATGCGGGCGTATGGCCTGCTCCTCGTAGTCGCCCACCCAGGCGCGGATATCGGCCTTGCGCAGGCTGACGCTGAAATGGTTCATCCAGAACCAGGTCATTTGCTCCTGCAGCTGTGCCGGCGAGTACAGCGCGCGGATCACGAAGCGCTTCTGGGCATCGTTGCCCAACTGGTTCAGCGTGCGCTGGTAGGTCTGCTGCAGCGTGGCCTTTTCATCGGCCGATGCCGCCTCCTGCACGGCCTTGCGCTGGGTCTCCAGTTCCAGCAGCACCTCGTTCATGGGGCGCTGGCTGATGCCCAACTGGTCAATCCGCTGCTGTGCCTGCGGCGGCAGCGGCCGGGGGCCGGGCTGCAACTGCCGGGCCAGCCAGGCCTTCAAGCCCAGGCGCTGCAGCTGTGCATCCTCGCTGTCGGTGGCGCCCCAGGTCACGCGGTCCAGCCATTGCTGGCGCTGCGCGGCGGTGAGGGGTGCATCGGGCAGGGCCTGGAGTGCAGGCGTTGCGGAGGAGGGCGGCGCCTGCAGGGGCGCGCAGCCCGTGGCCAGGGCGATGGCGCAGAACGTGAGAGCGATGGCGAACGGCGATGTGCGGCGCATGGTGTCTCGGTGGGTAGGGGGCATCCATTGGACGCCAGCATCCTCCGCCCATGTGCTTCGCCCTGTAAAGCGCCGGTAGCAAAAAGTAAAAGGCAAAAAAAAGCGGAGTGTGAAGCACTCCGCTTTTTCCGAGGGACCCGGCCTTACTTGGTTGCCCGGCTTGCGCACTCCGCGCAGTGTCCGTACAGGGCCATCGAATGGTCCTGGATCACCCAGCCCTTGGCCTTGGCGATCAGGTTCTGGCGCTTTTCGATATCGGGATCGTAGAACTCCTCGACCTTGCCGCAGCTGGTGCACACGAAGTGGTCGTGGTGCTGGCCTTCATTGAGTTCGTAGACGGCCTTGCCGCTCTCGAAATTGCTGCGGATGAGGATGCCGGCCTGCTCGAACTGCGTGAGCACGCGGTAGACCGTGGCCAGGCCGATGTCCGAGCGTTCGTCCAGCAGCACGCGGAACACGTCTTCGGCCGTCATGTGGCGTTGCGCACCCGTCTGGAAGATCTCCAGGATCTTCAGGCGGGGAAGCGTGGCCTTCAGGCCGGTACTCTTGAGTTCGTCGATGTTCTTCATGTCTGGGTCTTTGGCAGAGACTGCCCGCTGGACTGCCACCATGGCAGGCGCGGGGCGGCGAACAAAATGGCCCTGGTGCCAGGGGCGTCGCATGATCGCAAGCCCTAGGGACCAGCCGCTACAATGATCCACGATCATATCCCTATGCTGATACCAATGCATGTTCAAGCCCGTTGCCGCACGAGTGCGGCCCTGATGCTGTCGATCGGGGTGGCGCTGGCAGGCTGCAGCAGCCTCGATGGCGCCGCGCACCGAGTCGCCAATGTCGTCACTCCCTACAAGGTCGAGGTCGTCCAAGGCAACTTCGTCTCCCGTGAACAGGTCGAGGCCCTGCAGCCCGGCATGAGCCGCCAGCAGGTGCGCGACATTCTCGGCACGCCGCTGGTCACCAGCGTATTCCACGCCGATCGCTGGGAATATGTGTTCACCATCAAGCGCCCCGGCGTCGATTCGCAGGTGCGCAAGCTGACCGTCTTCTTCAACGGCGACCTGTTTGCCCGCTCAGAAGGCGACGAGATGCCCACCGAGGCCGAATTCGTCGCCAGCCTGGGCTCCAAGAAGAAGCTGGGCAAGATTCCGCAGCTGGAAGCCAGCGAGGAGCAGCTGTCCAAGTTCCCGGCCGCCAAGCCTGTGGAGGAGCCCGTGGCCGCCGAGCCGCCGCCCGCAGCGGCCAGCTACCCGCCACTGGAATCCGGCGCCCGTTGATATCGCCGCCCGCGCGCCGCAAGGCATGCGGGCGTTTTTCCGTGGATGAAGGCCGCCGCAGCGCCTGTCTGGCGCCGCTTTTGCCTGCTGTCCATGCATTGAGCTTGTGCATCCCTTTCCCGACATGAACGCCACGACTGCCACTTCCTCCAGCAACAACCAGCGCCTGCGTGTGGCCGTGGCCGGCGCCTCCGGCCGCATGGGCCGCATGCTGATCGAGGCCATCGCGCAAAGCGATGACCTTGCGCTGGCCGCCGCGCTGGACCGCGCCGACAGCCCTTCGCTGGGCACCGATCCCTCGGCCTTCCTGGGCCAGCCCAGCGGCATCGCCATCGAAAGCGATGTGCGTGCCGCGCTGTCCAAGGCCGATTGCCTGATCGACTTCACGCGCCCCGAAGGCACGATGGACCACCTGGCCATCTGCGCCGAGCTGGGCGTCAATCTGGTCATCGGCACCACGGGCTTCAGCGACGAGGAAAAGGCCCGCATCGCCGAGTACGCCCAGCGCACGGCCGTGGTGCTGTCGCCCAACATGAGCGTGGGCGTGAACGTCACCTTCAAGCTGTTGGAGATGGCGGCCAAGGCGCTGTCCAGCGGCTATGACATCGAAATCGTCGAGGCCCACCACCGCCACAAGGTCGATGCCCCCTCGGGCACGGCCCTCAAGATGGG
This sequence comes from Delftia sp. ASV31, assembly GCF_016428765.1. Taxonomy (NCBI): domain Bacteria; kingdom Pseudomonadati; phylum Pseudomonadota; class Betaproteobacteria; order Burkholderiales; family Comamonadaceae; genus Delftia; species Delftia sp. ASV31. The sequence goes on along the minus strand of NZ_JAELTK010000041.1, from coordinate 18,184 downwards.
CGAGGTCATCGCCGAAGCCCAGGGCACGAAGCTGGCCGACCGCGCCGTCTACGAGCGCTTCGGCCACACCGGCGCGCGCGAGGACAACACCATCGGCTTTGCCACCGTGCGCGGCGGCGACATCATCGGCGACCACACGGTGCTGTTCGCGGGCACGGGCGAGCGCATCGAGATCTCGCACAAGTCCAGCAGCCGTGCCGGCTATGCGCAGGGCAGCCTGCGGGCGGCGCGCTTCCTGGCTGGCAAGGCAACGGGCCAGTACGACATGAACGATGTCCTGGGTCTGTGATGGCACAGACCCTGGGCCGTAGCGCCGCGTACCTCTCTTTGGCCATACGGGCGAGATAAAGACCATGACCGGCCCACTCTGGCTCTGGTGGCAGCAAGGCGACGCCGTGGCGCGCGGCACGGCGCTGCTGCTGCTGGCGCTGTCGGTGGCCAGCTGGGTGGTCATCGTCTGGAAGATCTGGTTCATGGCCGCCAGCCGCCGCCGCGTTCCACAGGCCATTGCGGCCTTCTGGAGTGCGCCGGACCTGGCCACGGGCCAAGCCCGCATGGCCGAGGGCGATCGCCAGCAACTGGTGGCGCCCATGGCCGGGGCCGTGTCCCAGGCCCTCGCGCCCACGGGCAGCAGCGGCATGGCGCTCTCGGGGCGCGCAGCGCGCTCCGTGCGCCTCACGCGCGGCCTGCGCCAGGCGCTGCAGTCGGCCAGCCACCAGCTTCAATGGGGCCAGACCCTGCTGGCCACCGTGGGCGCCACGGCGCCCTTCGTCGGCCTCCTGGGCACCGTCTGGGGCATTCACCACGCGCTGGCCACGCTGGCCGGCAGCGGACAGATCGGCATCGAGCAACTGGCCGGCCCTGTGGGCGAGGCCCTGGTGATGACGGCAGCCGGCCTGGCCGTGGCCCTGCCGGCCGTGCTGGCCTATAACCTGCTGGGCCGCGCCGCCGCCCAGATGGAAGCCCTGCTCGAAGGCTTTGCCCATGACCTGCAGGCCATGTTCGGCCTGGAGCAGCCCGGGCAGGCGCAGCCGGATGACGGCATGCCCGTCGCCGGCCTGCCGGCCGGCCCCATGGACGCGCCCTGACCGGGCGGCCAGGCAGGAGCGCACATGGCCTTCGGACGACTGAGCGGCAAGGAAAGCGCCCCCCAGCCCATGCACGCCATCAACGTCACCCCGCTGGTGGACGTGATGCTGGTGCTGGTGGTCATCTTCATTCTTGCGGCACCCATGCTGGCCGCCTCCCTGCGCGTGCAATTGCCCGAGGCCCAGGGCACCCAACCCATGGCGGCTGCGGGCGAGGACGATGCGCTGCTGCTGGAGGTCGATGCGCAGGGCGCGCTCTGGGTGCAGGGCCAGCCCACCACGCCCGAGGCACTGCGCGAGCGCCTGGCCCGGCTTGGCGCCCGCAATCCCCAGGCCGAGCTGCAATTGCGTGCCGACCAGGCCGTGCCCTATGGCCGCGTGGCCGAACTCATGGGCTGGGCCCACGCGGCGGGCCTGACGCGCATGGGCTTCGTGGCAGAGCCTGCGCGAAGCCAGGAGGGCCGGTCCGCCGCCGTCCTGGGCCCCTCCGGCGCCGGGCGCTGAAGCGCCGCCGGGCCTGCGTCCGCGAACCTATTCCTGCCCTTCGGGCCAGCGCTCGCTGCCCGCCAGCCGCAGATGCTGGCCATGGTCCGAGGAACGCTGGTACAGGCTGAGTCCGAACAGCGGCAGCATGCCGATCAGGTGGTCGAAGATCGCGCCCTGTATGGCCTCGTACTCCACCCAGACCGTGGTGCTGGTGTAGCAAAACAGCTCCAGCGGCACCCCCATGGGCGAAGGCTCCATGGTGCGCACCAGCAAAAACATGTTCGGCGTCTTGTGGATGTGCGGATGGCGCAGCAGGTAGGCGTATGCATAGGCCTTGAAAACGGCCAGATTGCTGAGTTGCTGCGCGGCCATCTCGCTGCCTGCAGGCGCGTCGGCCATGCGCAGGTCGCCGCTGCGGGTCCAATGGTCCTTCAGGGGCTCCAGCAGCGCCAGTTTCTGCCGCTGCTCGGGCGTCAGCAGGCGGATGGTGTGGGCGTCTATGTGCAGCGAGCGGCGGATGCGGCGCCCGCCTGACTCGAACATGCCGCGCCAGTTCTTGTAGCTGTCGCTCATCAGCCGCCAGGTGGGAATGGTGGTGATGGTCTTGTCCCAGTTCTGCACCTTCACCGTGTGCAGCGCGATGTCGATCACGAAGCCATCGGCGCCGACCTGGGGCATCTCTATCCAGTCGCCCACGCGCAGCATGTCGTTGGAGCCCAGCTGCACGCCGGCCACGAAGGACATGATGGTGTCCTTGAAGATCAGCATCAGCACGGCCGAGGCTGCGCCCAGGCCCGACAGCAGCAACAGCGGCGAGCGGTCCACCAGGGTGGCGACGATGAGCACGATGGCGATCAGGAACACCAGCAGCTTGCCCAGCTGCACATAGCTCTTGATCGAGTGGGCCTGCGTGGCCTTGCGCTCTTCCTTGAGCTCGTGCGCCTCGTTCATGGCGTTGAGCAGGGCGCTGATCACGCGGGCCACGTGGTAGATGGTGCAGGCGATGGCCAGGTTCAGGATCAGCGTGGCCCACTGCGGCTGCAGCTGCGGTATGGCCTGCACGCCTGACTGCATGACCAGCGAAGGCACGGCCTTGGCCAGCCGCTGCAGCACGCTGTCGTGCAGCAGCACCTGCGCCCATTCCATCTCCACCAGCGTGCTGCGCATGCGCGGAAGCACACGCAGCAGCAGCCATTGCACGACAAACCCCGCCGAGCGGGCCAGCAGCACCAGCGCGCACAGCGCGGCCAGGGCCTGCATGACGGGATCCCAGCCGGAAATCAAAGACCAGTTCAGCAAGAAAAACTCCAGGGCATTGCAGTGCCGGCCTGCCTGCGGCCGGCACCATGAGGCCGCGCGCGGTGGCGGCATGCCCGGGAGATGCGCATCGGTTCCTGCGCAAGCCCGGGCTGGCGATGGAGGAACGCCTGCGGCATGGCGCCGCAGAGTTGGCAAGCATACGCAGTGCGGCTTTTCCCCGTGCCACAGGCGGGCAAGCGGCCGCCGATGACGCAGTACCGCCTGCGGGCTTGTGGGCGGCTTCGGGCACGGCCGGGCCGGGGGCCTAAAATCGCCGGTTGATTCCGGCAATCCACCTTGTCAGGCCCCTGGGCCGCAGCACCATGCAAGAGAAATACAACCACATCGACGTTGAGCGCGCAGCGCAAGACCACTGGTCCGCCCGCGACGCTTACCGCGTGACCGAAGACCAGGCCAAGCCCAAGTTCTACGCCTGCTCCATGCTGCCCTACCCCAGCGGCAAGCTGCACATGGGCCATGTGCGCAACTACACCATCAACGACATGCTGACGCGCCAGCTGCGCATGAAGGGCTACAACGTCCTCATGCCCATGGGCTGGGACGCCTTCGGCCTGCCGGCCGAGAACGCTGCGCTCAAGAACAAGGTGCCGCCCGCGCAGTGGACCTACGACAACATCGCCTACATGAAAAAGCAGATGCAGGCGATGGGGCTGGCCATCGACTGGAGCCGCGAGATCGCCACCTGCGACCCCGACTACTACAAGTGGAACCAGTGGCTGTTCCTGAAGATGCTGGAAAAGGGCATTGCCTACCGCAAGACCCAGGTCGTGAACTGGGACCCGGTGGACCAGACCGTGCTGGCCAACGAGCAGGTCATCGACGGCCGCGGCTGGCGCACGGGCGCGCCGGTCGAAAAGCGCGAAATCCCCGGCTACTACCTGAAGATCACCGACTACGCCCAGGAGCTGCTGGACCATGTCCAGGTGGGCGGCGACAAGGCCACGCTGACCGGCTGGCCTGAAAAAGTCCGCCTGATGCAGGAAAACTGGATCGGCAAGAGCTCCGGCGTGCGCTTTGCGTTCACCCACGACATCCGTGGCGCCGACGGCCAGCCCATCCAGGACGGCCGCCTGTACGTGTTCACCACGCGTGCCGACACCATCATGGGCGTGACGTTCTGCGCCGTGGCGCCCGAGCATCCGCTGGCCCTGCACGCCGCCGCCACGAGCCCCAAGCTGGCCGCCTTCATCGAAGAGTGCAAGAAGGGCGGCACCACCGAGGCCGAACTCGCGGTCAAGGAAAAGGAAGGCCTGCCCACGGGCCTGTTCGTCACGCATCCGCTGACGGGCGCCCAGGTCGAGGTCTGGGTCGGCAACTACGTGCTCATGAGCTACGGCGACGGCGCCGTCATGGGCGTGCCCGCACATGACGAGCGTGACTTCGCCTTTGCGAAGAAGTACGGCATCGCCATCCGCCAGGTCATCGCGGCCGAAGGCGAGACCTTCAGCACCGAGGCATGGGCCGACTGGTACGGCGACAAGCAGCGCGCTGTCTGCATCGAATCCGGCGAACTCGACGGCCTGCCCCATGTGGCGGCCGTGGACAAGGTGGCCGAACTGCTGGCCGCCAAGGGCCTTGGCGAGAAGAAAACCACCTGGCGCCTGCGCGACTGGGGCGTGAGCCGCCAGCGCTACTGGGGCACGCCGATTCCCATCATCCACTGCGAGGACTGCGGCGCCCAGCCCGTGCCCGCCAAGGACCTGCCCGTGGTCCTGCCCCAGGACCTGGTGCCCGATGGCTCGGGCAACCCCCTGATCAAGAGCGAAGCCTTCCACGCCGGCGTGGTCTGCCCCTGCTGCGGCAAGAGCGCGCGCCGCGAGACCGACACCATGGACACCTTCGTGGACTCGTCCTGGTACTTCATGCGCTATTGCGACGCCAGGAACGGCGAGCAGATGGTGGCGGAAGGTGCCGAGTACTGGATGCGGGACCAGAATGCCGCCACCGGCGGCAGCGGCATGGACCAGTACATCGGCGGCATCGAGCACGCCATCCTGCACCTGCTGTACGCGCGCTTCTGGACCAAGGTCATGCGTGACCTGGGCCTGGTCAAGGTCGATGAGCCCTTCACCAAGCTGCTGACCCAGGGCATGGTGCTCAACCACATCTACAGCCGCCGCACGGCCAAGGGTGCCAAGGAGTACTTCTGGCCCAAGGATGTCGAGCATGTGTTCGACGAGACCGGCAAGATCGTGGGCGCCAAGCTCAAGGCCGAGGTGGACAGCGCCGATGGCCTGCTGCCCGTGGGCACGGACATCGACTACGAGGGCGTGGGCACCATGTCCAAGTCCAAGAACAACGGCATCGATCCGCAGGAGCTGATCGAGAAGTACGGCGCCGACACCGCGCGCCTGTACACCATGTTCACCGCGCCGCCCGAGCTGACGCTGGAGTGGAACGATGCCGCCGTCGAAGGCAGCTACCGCTTCCTGCGCCGCGTCTACAACTTCGGCGCCAAGCTGTCGCAGATGGACATGGCCGGTGCCGTGCAAAGCGTGGCCGGCGCCAAGTCGCTGGACGACGTGGAGTTCGGCAAGGCCGCCAAGTCCCTGCGCCTGGAGATCCACACCGTGCTCAAGCAGGTGGAATACGACTACCAGCGCATGCAGTACAACACCGTGGTCTCGGGCGCCATGAAGATGATCAACGCGCTGGAGGACTTCAAGTCCTTCGACGACGCGGGCGCCCAGGTGGCGCTGATCGAAGGCTTCGGCATCCTGCTGCGCGTGCTCTACCCGGCCACGCCCCACCTGGCCCATGCGCTGTGGAGCGAGCTGGGCTACGCCGCCCACCTGGGCGACGTGCTGGATGCGCCCTGGCCCCAGGTCGATCCGCAGGCACTGGTGCAGGACGAGATCTCTCTGGTGCTGCAGGTCAACGGCAAGCTGCGCGGGGCCATCCTGGTGTCCTCGACGGCCGACAAGGCCGAGATCGAGCGCATCGCCCTGGCCAACGAGGAATGCCAGAAGTTCACCAACGGTGCCGTGCCCAAGAAGGTGATCGTGGTGCCTGGCCGCCTCGTGAACGTCGTGGTCTGACCCCCTGGGCGCCGGGCCTGCCCGGCGCCCGCAAGGAACCAAGCATGCAAAAACGTACCCTGCTCACCGCCCTGGCCCTGGCTCCGCTGCTGGGGGCCTGCGGCTTTCGCCTGCGGGGGGTGCCGACCTTCGTGTTCCGCTCGCTGTACATCCAGGCGGGCCGGGGCTCTCCGGTAGCGCGGGAGCTGTCGCGCAATCTGGCCAGTGCCAGCGACAAGCTGACCGTGCTGCGCGATCCGGCATCGCCCGACGATGCCGAAGCGATCTTCCAGATCGTCAGCGAGCGGCAGGAGCGGGTCATCGTCGGCATGAACGCGCTGGGCCAGGTGCGCGAGTTGCAGCTGCGCCTGCGCGTGCGCTTCAAGCTGCGCACGCCCAATGGCGACGAGCCGATTCCCGAGACCGAAATCCTGCAGCAGCGCGATGTGACGTACAACGAAACCAACGCGCTGTCCAAGGAAGCCGAGGAAGCCATGCTCTACAAGGACATGCGCACCGACATCGTGCAGCAGTTGCTGCGCCGTCTGGCCGCCGTCAAGAGCCTGACCTGAGCCCCATGCAGCTTGCCCTGAACCAGCTCGGCGGCCATCTGGCCAAGGGCCTGCGCCCGCTCTATGTGCTGCACGGCGACGAGCCGCTGCAGCAGCAGGAGGCGGCCGATGCCATCCGCGCCGCCGCGCGCGCGGCCGGCTATACCGAGCGCAGCAGCTATACCGTGGCCGGCGCGCATTTCGACTGGAGCGCCGTGCTGGCGGCCGGTGGCTCGCTGTCGCTGTTCGCCGACCGGCAGATCGTCGAGATCCGCATTCCCTCGGGCAAGCCCGGCAAGGACGGCGGCGCCGCGCTGCAGCAGATCGCCGAGTCCGCGCGTGGCAACGACAGCACGCTCACCCTGGTCCTGCTGCCGCGCCTGGACAAGGCCACCAAGACGGGGGCCTGGTTCAGCGCGCTGGAGGCCCAGGGCATGACGCTGCAGATCGATCCCATCGAGCGCGCCCAGTTGCCGGCCTGGATCGCCCAGCGGCTGGCGGCCCAGGGCCAGCGCGTGGCACCCGGCGAGGAAGGGCAGCGCACGCTGCAGTTCTTTGCCGACCGCGTCGAAGGCAACCTGCTGGCCGCGCACCAGGAAATCCAGAAGCTGGCGCTGCTGCATCCCGAGGGTGAACTGAGCCAGGCCCAGGTCGAGCAGGCCGTGCTCAATGTGGCGCGCTACGACGTGTTCAAGCTGTCGGAGGCCGTGCTGGGCGGGCAGCTGGCGCGCGTCTCGCGCATGCTCGATGGCCTGCAGGCCGAAGGCACGGCCGAGGTGCTGGTGCACTGGACCCTGGCCGAGGACATCCGCGCCATCTGCCGCGTGAGGGACGCCATGGCCGCAGGCCAGCCCCTGCCGATGGCGCTGCGCGCCCAGCGCATCTGGGGCGTCAAGGAACGCTTGTTCGAGCGCCTGCTGCCGCGCATCACCGACGCCCAGGCCGCGCGCCTGCTGCAATCGGCCCACGCGGTGGACGGCATCGTCAAGGGCCTGGCCTTCGAAGGCTGGCCGCGCGACGGCTGGCAGGCCCTGCGCCGCCTGGCCGTGGACCTGGCCCAGGCCGGCGCCAAGGGCTGACGTACCGTTCCTAGCGCGTCTTTTCCAGCTGCGCCTGGGCCTTGGTGGCCCAGGTCTCAAGGTTGTCCAGCAGGTCCTTCTGGCTGAAGGAGCAGCTTTCCTCGCTGAACAGCGCGCTGGACTCCAGTCGGTCCAGCAGATTGAGCAGCACTTCGCCGTAGCGCGGCGGCAGGGCCTGCAGCAACTCCGATGAGGCCCTGGCCTGCTGTCCGAGCACGGCGGCCGACAGCTGCTGCTGTGCCAGTTGGGCGAAGCCGGCATGCAGCTGGGCGAGCTGCTGGGCGGCGAGAAGAGTGTCGTGGCTGGTGGACATGGCGGGAAACCTCTGCGTACTGGGCAGCAGTGTAGGGTGGCCGCGACATCCTGCCGGCCGCCGCAACGCGGGGTTTGCCCTCTGGCGGCCGTGCGCAGACGCATCCCGGCCTCATCGCAGCCGCATGTCGGCGCGGGGCATGCCCGGTCCCGGTGCGCAAATGGGCGCAACTCGGCGAGAATCTCGGAATGAACGCGCTCAATATCGTCGAATACACCCACAACCTGGGCGTTCAGGCCAAAGTGGCCTCCGCCCAGATGGCCCGAGCCTCGGCTGCCGTCAAAAGCCGCGCCCTGCTGGCGCTGGCGCGCCTGCTGCGGGAGAACGTGGAGCCGTTGCAGACCGACAACGCCCGTGACCTCGACCGCGCCGTGGCCAACGGCCTGTCCGCACCCATGGTGGACCGCCTGCGCCTGACGCCCAAGGTGCTTGAAACCTGTGCCCAGGGCTGCGAACAGCTGGCATCCATGGCCGACGTGATCGGCGAGATCATCGGCATGAAGCAAATGCCCAGCGGCATCCGCGTGGGCCAGATGCGCGTGCCCATCGGCGTGTTCGGCATGATCTACGAGAGCCGTCCCAACGTGACCATCGAGGCGGCCAGCCTCAGCATCAAGAGCGGCAACGCCTGCATCCTGCGCGGCGGCTCCGAGGCCATCGACTCCAACAAGGCCCTGGCCGCCCTCGTGGCCAGGGCGCTGGCCGAGGCCGGCCTGCCCGAGCACGGCGTGCAACTGGTGCAGACCACGGACCGCGAGGCCGTGGGCCAGCTCATCGCCATGCCCGACTACGTGGACGTCATCATCCCGCGCGGCGGCAAGGGCCTGATCGAGCGCATCAGCCGCGAGGCCAAGGTGCCCGTCATCAAGCACCTGGACGGCAATTGCCACACCTATGTCGATGATCCCTGCGACATCGCCATGGCCGTCAAGGTGGCCGACAACGCCAAGACCAACAAGTACAGCCCCTGCAACGCCAGCGAGAGCCTGCTGGTGGCGCGCGGCGTGGCGGCCGAGTTCCTGCCGCAGATCGGTGCCATCTACGCCGCCAAAGGCGTGGAGATGCGCGGCTGCCCCGAATCGCTGGGCATCCTGAAGTCCGTGGCCGGTGCCCAGCTGGCCGAGGCCACCGAGCAGGACTGGAGCGAGGAATACCTGGCGCCCATCATCAGCGTCAAGATCGTCGCGGGTGTGGACGAAGCCATCGCCCACATCAACCGCTACTCCAGCCACCATACGGATGCCATCCTCACGCGCGACCACATGCATGCCCAGCGCTTTCTGCGCGAGGTGGACTCGGCCAGCGTCATGGTCAATGCCAGCACGCGCTTTGCCGATGGCTTCGAGTACGGCCTGGGTGCGGAAATCGGCATCAGCACCGACAAGTTCCATGCGCGCGGTCCTGTGGGCATCGAAGGTCTCACCTCGCTCAAATACGTGGTGCTGGGTGAAGGCGAAGTCCGCACCTGACCGGACCTTGCTGCGCGCCGGCAGGCACCCTGCCGGGACGCCCCGCGCCGGCACCGCAGCACCGCAATGAACCCATGAAAATCATCATTCTTGGCGCCGGCCGTGTGGGCTACAGCGTGGCCGAAAGCCTGGTGTCCGAACGCAACGACATCACGGTGATCGACACCGATGCGCGTCGCCTGCGCGAGCTGGAATCGCGGTTCGACCTGCGCGGCGTGGTGGGCAACGGTATCGATCCCCAGGTGCTGGCCGAGGCCGGAGCCAAGGACACGGACCTGCTGATCGCCTGCGCCGCGCTCGACGAAACCAACCTGGTGTGCTGCAAGCTGGCCCAGGTGCTGTTCGAGATTCCCACCCGCATCGCGCGCGTGCGCTCCTCGGGCTTTGGCGATGACGAGACGCTGCTGGGCAAGGAAGGCTTCGGCGTGGACCGCATCATCTGCCCCGAGGAATCGCTGACCAACTACATCAGCAAGCTCATCGAGTTCCCCGAAGCCATGCAGGTGCGCGCCTTCGCGGGCGGACGCGCCGCGCTGGCCTCGGTGCGTGCGCGCGACGGCGCCCCTGCCGTCGGCAAGCACATCGGCGAGCTGCGCGACTGCATGCCCGAGCTGGCCATGCGCATCGTGGCCATCTACCGGCGTTTCCTGGAGGAGCCCGACCGCTTCGTGCGCTGCGACGGCAACACCCGCATCGAGCCCGGCGACGAAGTCTTCATCCTTGCCGCGCGCGAGCATGTGGCCGAGGTGCTGCGCGCCATCCACCAGCCCGCGGGCCGGCCTTCGCGCCCCGTCTACCGCATCATGATCGCCGGTGGCGACCAGGTCAGCCTGCGCCTGGCGCTGCAGCTGTCGCGCGTGCCGGGCCGCTTTCACATCAAGATCATCGAGCCCGACGAGCAGCGCTGCCAGGACCTGGCCTCGCTGCTGCCGGCCGAGGTGCTGGTGCTGCACGGCGATGCCACCGACGAGGACCTGCTGGCTGATGAAAGCGTGGAGGACGTGGACCTGTTCCTGGCCCTCACCGACGACGACGAGAACAACATCATGGCCAGCCTGCTGGGCAAGCGCATGGGCGCGCGGCGCGTGCTCTCGCTGATCACGCGGCGCGCCTATGCCGACCTGATGCACGGCACGCAGATCGACATTGCGCTGTCGCCGGCCCAGGCCATGCTTGGCGAGCTGCTGGCCTATGTGCGCCGCGGCGACGTGCAGGCCGTGCACAGCCTGCGCAGGGGCGTGGCCGAGGCGCTGGAGATCGTGGCGCGCGGCGATCGCAAGAGCTCGCGCGTGGTCGGCCGCAAGGTCGAGGACCTGCGCGTGCCCGAGGATGCGCACATCGGCCTCATCGTGCGCGGCATTCCCGAAGGCGTGCCGGCCGACGAGATCGCGGCCGGCGCCGAGCCCGAGGTCATCATCCCGCGCGGCAACACCGTGATCGAGAGCGGCGACCACGTGGTCTTCTTCCTGCCCCACAAGCGGCTGGTGCGGGACGTGGAAAACCTGTTCCGCGTCAGCGCCACCTTCTTCTGAGCCCATACCCATGCGCGACCTGTTCCCCGTCCTGCGCGTGCTTGGCATGCTCATGGTCATGTTCGCGCTGTCCATGCTGCTGCCCTTTGCCGTGTCCTGGTTTGCCGACGACGGCATCTGGCGCATCTACCCCTGGGCCATCGGCATCACGGCGGCGGTGGGGCTGTCGCTGTGGGTAGGCCTTGACCATTTCCGGCGCGAGCTGCAGCCGCGCCACGGCGTCATCCTCGTCACCCTGGTCTGGGTGGTGCTGCCGCTGTGCGCCATGCTGCCGCTGGTGCTGGGCCTGGGCCATGTGGGCCTGAGCATCAGCTTCACCCATGCCTATTTCGAGGCCGTCTCGGGCCTGACGACGACGGGCGCCACCGTGCTCACGGGGCTGGATGCATTGCCTGTGTCCATCAACGTCTGGCGCACCTTCCTGCAATGGCTGGGCGGCATGGGCATCCTGATCCTGGCCGTGGCCATCCTGCCGCTGCTGGGCGTGGGCGGTGCCCAGCTGTTCCGCGCCGAGGCCGCCGGCCCCATCAAGGACACCAAGCTGACGCCGCGCATGACCGAGACCGCCAAGGGCCTGTGGGGCGTCTACGGTGTGTTCTCGCTGGCCTGTGCACTGGCCTTCTGGGCCGCGGGCATGGAGCCGCTGGATGCGCTGATGCACATGTTCGCCACGGTGAGCCTGGGCGGCCTGTCCTCGCACGACGCCAGCTTCGCCTACTTCGACTCGCCGCTGATCGAGCTGATCGCCCTGGTCTTCATGCTGCTGGCCAGCTGCAACTTCGCGCTGTACTTCGTGGCCATGCGCAAGGGCCGCTGGGACGGCTTCTGGCGCGATCCCGAAATGCGCGCCACGCTGGCCGTGCTGCTGGGCGGCGGGCTCATCGTCGCGCTGCTGCTGTGGGCCAAGGGCGTGTACGGGCCTGTCGAGGCGCTGCGCTATGGCATCTTCCACGTGGTCTCGGTGGCCACGACCACGGGCTTCACCACCGTCGACTACCTGAGCTGGCCCGTCTTCGCGCCCGTGCTCATGCTGCTGCTGTCGGGGGTGGCCACCAGCGCGGGCTCCACGGGTGGCGGCATCAAGATGGTGCGCATGCTCATCCTGCTCAAGCAGGCGCGGCGCGAGCTCACGCGGCTCGTGCACCCGCGCGCCATGCAGCCCGTGCGGCTGGGCAACGGCGTGGTGGACGACCGCATGATCTTCTCGGTGCTGGCCTTCATGCTGGTCTATGGCGCCACCGTGATCACGCTCAGCATGGTGCTGCTGCTCACCGACCTGGACCCGGTGACCGCCTTTTCCGCCGTGCTGGCCAGCGTGCACTGCACGGGACCGGGCCTGGGCGCGCTGGGGCCGAGCTCCAACTATGCTGTGCTCACCGACTTCCAGACCTGGATCTGCACCCTGGCCATGCTGCTGGGGCGCCTGGAAATCCTCAGCTTCATGGCGCTGCTTTCCCCGGCTTTCTGGCGCCGATGATGCCGAAGAAACTAGGGAAAACACTTAGACCATGGTCCAATCTCTACAATTGCCCCCCACCGCCGTACCCAGAGGGTCTTTATGGTTCCACATCTCATCACGGCCCTGACAGGCCCGATCAACGAGCTTGAGCAGCGCATCCTCGACTCCATGCCGGCGATCGAGCGCTGGTTCCGGCTCGAATGGATGGAACACACGCCGCCTTTCTATTGCTCGGTGGACATCCGCAACGCCGGCTTCAAGCTCGCGCCCGTGGATACCAACCTGTTTCCTGGCGGCTGGAACAACCTGACCGACGAAATGCTGCCGCTGGCCGTGCAGGCGGCCATGGCGGCGATCGAGAAGATCTGCCCCGAAGCGCGCAACCTGCTCATCATTCCCGAGAACCACACGCGCAACACCCATTACCTGGCCAACGTGGTGCAGCTCAAGCGCATCTTCAACATGGCCGGTCTGAATGTGCGCATCGGCTCCATCAGCCCCGATGTGAAGAAGACCACCAGCGTCACCCTGCCGCATGGCGACACGGTGACGCTGGAGCCGGTGATCCGCAGCAAGCGCCGCATCGGCCTCAAGGATTTCGATCCCTGCACCATCTTGCTCAACAACGACCTGTCCTCCGGCGTGCCGGGCATCGTCGAGGAGCTGTACGAGCAATACCTGCTGCCGCCCCTGCATGCAGGCTGGAGCGTGCGCCGCAAGAGCCGCCATTTCCAGAGCTACGAGGAAGTGGCCAAGCGCTTCGGCAAGCTGCTGGGCATCGATCCCTGGCTGATCAACCCGTTGTTCGGGCGCAGCGAAGGCATCGACTTCGCCAATGGCGTGGGCATGGAAGGCCTGGCCGAGCAGGTCGATGTGCTGCTGGCCAAGGTGCGCCGCAAGTACAAGGAATACGGCATCAAGGAAAAGCCGTTTGCCATCGTCAAGGCCGACAACGGCACCTATGGCATGGGCGTGATGACCGTGCGCGACGCCAAGGAACTGGCCGAGCTGCCGCGCAAGAGCCGCAACAAGATGGGCATGATCAAGGACGGCCAGACCGTGCACGACGTGATCATCCAGGAAGGCGTGCTCACCCAGGAGCGCATGAACAACGCCGTGGCCGAGCCCGTGGTCTACATGATGGACCGCTACGTGGTCGGCGGCTTCTACCGCATGCACCCCGAGCGCGACGTGGACGAAAACCTCAACGCGCCCGGTGCCGGCTTCGTGCCGCTGGCCTTCCAGCACAGCACCCAGCTGCCCCAGATCGGCGCCCGCCCGGGTGCCAGCATGCCCAATCGCTTCTACATGTACGGCGTGGTGGCCCGGGTCGCCATGCTGGCGGCCAGCTATGAGCTGGAGGCGACCAACCCCAACGCGGAAATCTACGACTGATCGGGGTGCTGTCCGATGCGCTCGTCATCAGGACAGCGGACAATGCCGGCATTTCAATTGACTGAAGCCATCTCCCCACGGGATGGCGCATAGACCTGTGCAGAAAACCAAATCTTCGTTGGCCGCGCTCACCCTGGGCGCCATCGGCGTGGTCTATGGCGATATCGGCACCAGCGTGCTGTATTCGGTCAAGGAGGTGTTCGGCTCCGGCCATGTGCCGTTCACCCAGGAGAACGTCTACGGCGTCCTGTCGCTGCTGTTCTGGACGCTGACGGTCATCGTCTCGCTCAAATACGTGGTGCTGGTGCTGCGCGCCGACAACAACGGCGAAGGTGGCCTGGTCGCCATGCTGGCCCTGGCCTCGCAGACCGTCAAGGACAAGCCGCGCCTGCGCAGCGTGCTGCTGCTCATCGGCATCTTCGGCACCTCGCTGTTCTATGGCGACGGCGTGATCACGCCGGCCATCTCCGTGCTTTCGGCCGTCGAGGGCCTGGAGGTGGTGTCCCCGCACTTCACCAAGGCGGTGATCCCGCTGACCCTGGTCATCCTGTTCCTGCTGTTCTGGTTCCAGAAGCACGGCACGGCAGGGATAGGGCGTTTCTTCGGCCCCATCACCCTGGTCTGGTTCGCCACCATCGCCGCGCTGGGCATACACCAGATCGCCGGCCATCCGGAAATCCTGGCGGCCATCAGCCCGCACTTCGCGGTGCGCTTCATCTGGGACAACCCCGGCACCAGCTTCATCATCCTGGGCGCCGTCGTGCTGTGCGTGACCGGGGCAGAGGCGCTCTACGCCGACCTGGGCCACTTCGGCAAGAAGCCCATTCGCCTGGCCTGGTTCTCCGTGGCCATGCCTGCCCTCACGCTCAATTACTTCGGCCAGGGTGCGCTGCTGCTGGCCAACCCGGCCGCCGTGAAGAATCCCTTCTACATGATGGCCCCGGCCTGGGCCCTGCTGCCCCTGGTGCTGATGGCCACCATGGCCACGGTCATCGCTTCGCAGGCCCTGATCACGGGCGCCTTCAGCGTCACGCGCCAGGTCATACAGCTGGGCTATCTGCCGCGCCTGGAAGTGCGCCACACCAGCGTGCGCGAGGCCGGCCAGATCTACATGCCCCTGGTCAACTGGAGCCTGTTCGTGGCGATTGCGCTGGCCGTGGTGCTGTTCCGCTCCAGCGGCAACCTGGCGGCCGCCTACGGCATTGCGGTGACTCTGGACATGCTGATCACCACCACGCTGACCTTCTTCGTGATCCGCTACCGCTGGAACTACCCGCTGGCCCTGTGCATTGCCGCCACCGGCTTCTTCTTCCTGGTGGACCTGGCCTTCTTCTCGTCCAACCTGCTCAAGCTGTTCGATGGCGGCTGGTTCCCGCTGCTGATCGGCGGCACGGTGTTCTCGCTGATGATGACCTGGCGCAAGGGCCGCGAGCTGCTGCACCAAAAGCTGCAGGCCGATGCCATCGACCTCAAGAGCTTCCTCGAATCGGTCTGGCGCCATCCCCCTGCGCGGGTGCCGGGCACGGCCGTCTTCCTGTCCGGCGAGCCTGGCACCGTGCCCAATGCCCTGCTGCACAACCTCAAGCACAACAAGGTGCTGCACAGCCAGAACATCTTCGTCACGGTGCGCAACCACGAAATTCCCTGGGTGGGCCTGGACAAGCGTACCGAGATCGAGGCCCTGGGCAGCGACTGCTGGCAGGTCATCATCAACTACGGCTTCAAGAACGAACCCGATGTGCCGGCGGCGCTGTCTCTGCTGCGCCCCCGGGGCTGCCAGCTCGACGCCATGGAGACCAGCTACTTCCTGTCGCGCGATGTCATCATCCCGCGCATCAGCCACCGCATGGCGCCCTGGCGCGAAAAGCTGTTCGCCCAGATGCACCGCAACGCCAGCCGTGTCTCCGACTTCCTGCACCTGCCCAGCAACTCCGTGGTGGAGCTGGGCTCCAAGATCGAGCTGTAGGCGTCGCCCGCGCATCGCACGATCCGCGACTGTGGTGACAGAATCGCGCGATGCGCTTTCTCCGTGACTTGAGTCCCTCCGCCTTTGCGGCCGGCTTCGTGGCCGTGCTCGTTGGCTTCACCAGCTCGGTGGCCCTGGTCTTCCAGGCCGCCCAGGCCTTCCATGCCACGCCCGAGCAGATCACCTCCTGGGTCTGGGCGCTGGGGCTGGGCATGGGCCTGTGCTCCTTGCTGCCCTCGCTGATACTGCGCATGCCCGTCATGGTCGCCTGGTCCACACCAGGCGCTGCCGTGCTGGCCACGGCGGGGCTTGCCGGAGGCTTTTCCATGGGCGAGGCCGTCGGCGCCTTCATCATCAGCGCGGGGCTGATCATCCTGGTGGGTGCCACAGGCTGGTTCGAGCGCGTCATGAACCGCATCCCCATGGAAATCGCTGCCGCCCTCCTGGCGGGCGTACTTGCCAACTTCGGCATGCAGGCCTTTGCCGCCGCCAGGCACGCGCTGCCCCTGGTGCTGGTCATGCTGCTGACCTATCTGCTGTCGCGCCGCCTGGCACCGCGCTATGCGGTCATCGCCACGCTGGCGGTCTCCATCGCCTGGGTGGCGCTCACCGGCCAGATGCAATGGTCTGCCGTGCATGCAGGCCTTGCCTGGCCGGTCTTCACCATGCCCGAGTTCTCCGTGCCCGCCCTGGTGAGCCTGGCCTTGCCCCTGTTCGTCGTCACCATGGCCTCGCAGAACCTGCCCGGCGTGGCCGTCATCCGCGCCACGGGCTACAACCTGCCCATCTCCCGCATCATCAGCATGACGGGCATCGCCACCCTGGTGCTGGCCCCCTTTGGCGGATACGCGCTCAACCTCAGCGCCATCACCGCCGCCATCTGCATGGGGCCCGAGGCCCATGAGGACAAATCACGCCGCTATACGGCAGCGGCCGTCTGCGGCCTCTTCTATATAGTCATCGGCATCTTCGGCGCCGTGGTCACAGGGCTGCTCACCGCCTTCCCCAGGGAACTGGTGGTCTGCATTGCGGGACTGGCCTTGCTGGGCTCCATCGGCAGCGGCCTGGCCACGGCCCTGCAGGGAGAGGAGCACCGGGAGGCGGCGCTGATCACCTTCCTGGTCACGCTCAGCGGCGTGGTGATAGCCGGAGTCGGCTCGGCGTTTTGGGGCGTGGTCGCAGGCAGCCTGGCGCTATTTGTGCAACATTACCGACGTGCACGGGCCAGCTGACATGCGGCCCAGGCCCGGGCACCCCCTTTTGCTTCCTATATATAGGCGAGGCACGGGCCGCCGCCTTCCGCACACAAGCCATGCAAATCCTCTTCGTTGCCGATCCGCTCGAATCGTTCCAGACCTACAAGGACACCACCTTCGCCATGATGAGGGAGGCACAGCGGCGCGGCCACTCCATCGTGGCCTGTGAACCCAGGCAGCTTTCCTGGCAGCGTGGCGGCAAGGTCGTCGCCCATGTACGGCACATCCAACTCACGGGGGATGCGCAGCAGTGGTTCGAGACAACCCAGGAGGGGCTGGCTGAACTGGCAGGCTTTGACGCCATCCTCATGCGCAAGGACCCGCCCTTCGATTCCGAGTACTTCTATTCCACGCACCTGCTCGAACAGGCCGAGCGTGAAGGCGCCAAGGTCTTCAACAAGCCCAGGGCGCTGCGGGACCATCCGGAAAAGCTGGCCATCCTCGAATTCCCGCAATTCATCGGCCCCACCCTGGTCACCCGCAGTGCACAGGACATCCGTGCCTTCCATGAAGAGCACCAGGACATCATCCTCAAGCCGCTGGACGGCATGGGCGGCATGGGCATCTTCCGGGTCGGCGCCGATGGCCGCAACCTGGGCAGCATCATCGAAACCCTGAACCAGGGTGGCTCCAGCAGCGTCATGGTGCAGAAGTTCCTGCCTGAGATCACCCAGGGCGACAAGCGTGTGCTCGTCATCGGAGGCAAGCCGGTTCCCTATTGCCTGGCACGCATTCCCCAGGGCAACGAAGTGCGTGGCAACCTGGCAGCGGGCGGCAAGGGCGTGGCCCAGCCGCTGAGCGAGCACGACAAGGCCATGGCCGAAGAGATCGGTCCCATCCTCATGGAGCGTGGCCTGCTGCTGGCGGGCGTCGATGTCATCGGGCAATGCATCACCGAGATCAATGTGACCAGCCCCACCTGCTTCCAGGAGATCTACGACCAGACCGGCTGCGACGTGGCCAGCCTCTTCGTCGATGCCCTGGAACAGGCTCTGGCGACGGCCTGAAAAAATCCTGGCGGATGACGCCAGTCATCCGCCAGGATTGGTGCTAGAATTGCGCCCCTGCACTCGATGACATGCAAATGTCTGAAAAGTGAAGCTTCCAGGGTTTTGCAAGAACGTCAAAAAACGTGCTACAATGCAAGGCTCTGCTGAAGAGAAGCGATGCAGATCGCTGGTGTTGAGAAGATCGAAGAAATTTGATTGCAACGACGCTAAAAACTGTGCTAGAATTCAAGGCTTCGCTGATCG
>NZ_JAELTK010000314.1:0-302 GCF_016428765.1 Delftia sp. ASV31 | reverse complement strand
AGCTTGACCACGCGCGACCAGCGCTCCATGTCCTGGCGCAGCTGGGCGGCAAAGGCCTCGGGCGTATTGGCCACGACTTCGCTGCCGCCATCGACGACCAGCTTGGTCACTTCCGGCAGTTGCAGGGCTGTCTCTTATACACATCTCCGAGCCCACGAGACGCTGACGTTGATCGCGTATGCCGTCTTCTGCTTGAAGAGGGGGGGGGGGGGGGGGGGGGGGGGGGGGGGGGGGGGGGGGGGGGGGGGGGGGGGGGGGGGGGGGGGGGGGGGGGGGGGGGGGGGGGGGGGGGGGGGGGGGGG
>NZ_JAELTK010000313.1:0-302 GCF_016428765.1 Delftia sp. ASV31 | reverse complement strand
CCCCCCCCCCCCCCCCCCCCCCCCCCCCCCCCCCCCCCCCCCCCCCCCCCCCCCCCCCCCCCCCCCCCCCCCCCCCCCCCCCCCCCCCCCCCCCCCCCCCCGCTTTTCAAGCAGAAGACGGCATACGCGATCAACGTCAGCGTCTCGTGGGCTCGGAGATGTGTATAAGAGACAGGGCCCGGTGCGGCGTTGACTTCGACGATGCCGCCGTTTTGCTCTTCCAGCGGGCGCAGCATGGTCTCGCAGACCACGTCCACGCCGCAGATGTGCAGGCCGATGGTCTGGGCGGCCTCCACGGCGCG
>NZ_JAELTK010000312.1:0-302 GCF_016428765.1 Delftia sp. ASV31 | reverse complement strand
CCCCCCCCCCCCCCCCCCCCCCCCCCCCCCCCCCCCCCCCCCCCCCCCCCCCCCCCCCCCCCCCCCCCCCCCCCCCCCCCCCCCCCCCCCCCCCCCCCCCCCCTTTTCCAGCAGAAGACGGCATACGCGATCAACGTCAGCGTCTCGTGGGCTCGGAGATGTGTATAAGAGACAGGTCCAGGAGTGCGGGGCGGGACTGGTGCAGATACGGCAGGAGCATGGGCGGCTGGCATTCGCCGCGCCGCCCATGCTGCGCTTTGGCGCGCCCACCGCCGATGAGCTGGATGCCGCGCTGCGCATGC
>NZ_JAELTK010000311.1:0-302 GCF_016428765.1 Delftia sp. ASV31 | reverse complement strand
CCCCCCCCCCCCCCCCCCCCCCCCCCCCCCCCCCCCCCCCCCCCCCCCCCCCCCCCCCCCCCCCCCCCCCCCCCCCCCCCCCCCCCCCCCCCCCCCCCCCCCCTTTTCACGCAGAAGACGGCATACGCGATCAACGTCAGCGTCTCGTGGGCTCGGAGATGTGTATAAGAGACAGGGCGCAGCCGGCGCGACAGCCAGCCGCCACCGGGCAACGACAAAAGACGCGCCTTGAGCGCGTCGTCCGCCGTGGTCAGAAGATCGAAGGGCGCCGTGAAGGCCGGCGCCGGCCAGTCCTGCAGCAG
>NZ_JAELTK010000310.1:0-302 GCF_016428765.1 Delftia sp. ASV31 | reverse complement strand
CCCCCCCCCCCCCCCCCCCCCCCCCCCCCCCCCCCCCCCCCCCCCCCCCCCCCCCCCCCCCCCCCCCCCCCCCCCCCCCCCCCCCCCCCCCCCCCCCCCCCCCCTTTCAAGCAGAAGACGGCATACGCGATCAACGTCAGCGTCTCGTGGGCTCGGAGATGTGTATAAGAGACAGGGCCCACCACGATGCGGCCCACGGGCTCGTCGCGCTGGCTGCCCAGATCCTCCTTGGCCAGCGCCACGCGCTGCATGATGGCGTGGCCGTGCTCCAGCAGGCGGCGGCCCGCGTCGGTCAGCGTCAC
>NZ_JAELTK010000040.1:0-52206 GCF_016428765.1 Delftia sp. ASV31 | reverse complement strand
CCCCCCCCCCCCCCCCCCCCCCCCCCCCCCCCCCCCCCCCCCCCCCTCTTTTAGATGTGTATAAGAGACAGATTATGCCCTTTATCACCACCATTAAAGCATTTTCTTGCAATGTTTATTCGAGCATCAATACATTTCTTGATCTTATCCGCCTTCCCATAATCAATTTCATTTTTTCCGCACGTAAGACCTTTTGATTTATCGCATGCATCTTTCTTTTCATCGTCAAGTTTGTCATGATCATCTGGCGTGCAATTCCCTCCGTACCCTTGATACGATGAGCGATCACCTATCTGGGCTGCATTATTGTGTGCAATAGATAATTCACTTGCCGTTTTTGATACAGAAGTCGTATTTGAACTTGGCCTGGATGCCATCCAAAGAACCCCCAGAACCGCGACACCAATCGCAGCCCCCACTACTGCACCTATTGGTCCACCAACAGAAGCCCCGACTCCTGCCCCTATAGCGACTGTATTCAATCCTGTGGGATCAATTTTTGATGTTGGAGAAGACTCTGAGTACAAAATTTTATTTACACCACCTGCCAAACCAATCGGATCCTGGTTGATATAACTCCCCACCACCGGATCGTAATACCGATGCCGGTTGTAATACAGCCCCGTTTCCCTGTCATGGTGCTGCCCCGGCAGCCGGATCGCCTGGTGGATGCCTTGCGGGTTGTACTCCTGCAGCACATTGCCCCAGGGATCCAGCTTTGCGGCCCAGGCCACCTGGCCGGTCTGGTCCGTCAGGGCCATGGGCGTGCCCAGATGGTCGCAGTGGTAGTGGTGGATGGCGATGCGGGCGTGCTGTTCTTTTTCCTGTGCCTGCAGCTTTGCCTGCATGCCGCTGAGCAGGCGGGCGGTGCTTTCGGCCTGTTCACCCAGCATGGCCTGGGCGCCGGGTGGCAGGCCGTGCTCCAGGGTGTGGCGCAGGTGGCGGGCGGCGTCTTGCTGCATGTCGCGCGGCATGGCGCTGAGCATGGTTTGCATCAGGGCCAGGGCCGGCGTGTGGTTGGGGTCGTCCTGGTCGGGCAGGCCTGCGGTGATGGCTTGCACCAGCAGGTGGGGCTCGCTCTGCGGGTCGCCGCTGGCCGTGGTGCTCAGGCGCACCAGGGGCGTGAAGCTGCCCGGTTCGTAGATGGTGTGTTCTATGTGGCGCGTGTCGCTGCCGTGCTGCAGGCGTTCGGTGTGGATGAGGCGGTCGCCGTCCCAGCCGTAGTAGTGGGTGCGGGTGGATTCTGCGGGGTCTGCGCTTTCCACTTGCTGCTTCAGGCGCCTGCCCAGGGCGTCGTAGGTGTAGCGGCTGTGGTGGCGCAACTGCTCCGCGTTGCCCTGGATCTGGCTGCTGCGCACGGCGATGAGCTGGTGGGCTCCGTCGTAGTGCAGTTGCTGCTGGCTGTGGTCTGCCTGCATTTGCGCGATGCGGTTGCCGCAGGGGTCGTAGCGCCAGACGCGGTCCTCAGTGAAGCCGATGCGGTTGTCTTCCCAGCGCTGCACGGTGCCTTGCCGCTGGCCTGCGAGGTGGCCCAGGCCCATGAGGTTGAAGTCTGTGTGCCGCCAGTGGGCGTGGACCTGGGCAGCCCAGTTGTCCTGGGTGTTCGTCTGGCCCGGTGCGCCGGGTGCACCGGGTGCTGGCAGGCGGTTGCCTGCGGGGTCGATCTGCCAGCGGGTGGTGGTCTGGGGTTGCTGGCTGTCGGTGGCCGCTCTGAGGCGCCCGGCGCTGTCGTAGCCGTAGCGCAGCAGTTGCGCGGCCTGGCCCGGGGCGCCGGCCTGTTCGATGGCAACGAGCTGGCCCAGGCTGTCGTAGTGGTAGCGGCGGCCGAGAATCTGGCCGATGAGGGGCTGGACCAGGTGATCACGGCCTTCCGTGCTTTGCAGGCCCGTGGTGCCCAGGGCCGTGAGGCGGCCCAGGCTGTCCCATTGGCGTTGCACCTGCAGGGGGTTGTGTGCGTCTGCTGCAGGGGTGGGTGGGTGCAGGCTGCGGCGGACTTCGCGGTGCAGGTTGTCGCGTTCGAAGTCGATGAGGCTGGCTCCGTTGAGCTGCAGTCCGTGTACATGGCCTGAGCCGTAGGTGAGCCAGGCGATATCCCCCAGGCCTTGCAGCTGGCTGTGCTGGCGTGCGCCCAGGGGGTCCAGGGTGTGGGCGATGCGGTGTTCGTATTCGATCTGCTCTGCGCTCCCGTCCTTGCCTGGGCGGTACAGCTGCTGCACTTCTGCGGTGATGCGGCCAAGGGCGTCGCGCTCCAGTGCTATGCGGCTTTGCCGTTGGATGGTGTTCTCTGCGGTGTTCTCGCCGGTGTGCTGCCAGACGCTGGCCGCCGTGAGGCGCCCGGCCGCATCCCATTCGTAGCGGTGGGTTTGTGCGGGCGCATGGGGCGTGGCAGGCAGCTGGCGTTCGACCAATCTGCCGCCTTCATCCCAGCGGTAGTAGCTGCTGCTTTGCTGTGCGGCGTTGCCGTCCGTGGCTTCCATGAGCTGGCCTGCCGCGTCCCAGCGGTAGCGCTGCAGCCGTTGGTCAAACCCTTCTTCCTGCACGAGCCGGTCCAGCGCGTCCCAGGCAAAGCGGCTTTGCGCTCCGTTCTCGTTGACGAGGCGCAGGAGGCGGCCGGCGCTGTCGTATTCGAAGGCCAGGGTGAGGCCGCCATGTGTTCGCTGGACCAGCCTGCCCCAGAGGTCGTAGCGCAGGTGGATGCTGGAGTCGGCGGTCTGGGTGTCGCTGGAGGTGCCCGCAGGCTGGGCCGGATCGATGCGCGTGAGGTGGCCTGCGCTGTCGTAGTGGTAGCGCTCGATCTGGCCGTTGGGCAGTTCGCTGGCCACGATGCGCCCCTGGCCGTCGCGCTGGTGGCGTTGGCGCTGGCCCAGGGCGTTGTCCACTTCGATGAGCGCGCCCCAGCGGTCGTAGTGGTAGTGCGTGCTGTGGCCCGAGCAGTCGGTGTAGCTGAGCAGTTGGCCCGCGTCGCTCCAGGCCAGCTGTTTGCTGCCGCCCTGGGCGTCTTCGATGCGCCGGGGGCTGTCGCAGGTGAGCGGCGCTTCCTGGGGGTCGGGGTAGTGGTAGCGCTCGGTGCTGCCATCGGCCTGGGTGATCTGGATGAGACGGCCCCAGCTGTCGTATTCGTAGCCGGTGGTGGCCCCTGCGGTGTCAGTGCTTTGCAGAAGGCGGCCGGTGGCTTCGTCGTGTTCCTGCTGGGTGCTGCGCCCGTCGGGCAGCTGCACGCCGATGAGCCGGCCCTGGCCATCACGCCTGAGGTGGACGCTGCGCCCCAGCGGGTCGGTGCGCGAGGCCAGCCGGCCAAAGCTGTCGTAGCTTTGCAGCCAGCGGCTGCCATCGGCCTTGTGGTGGGCGATGAGGCGCGACAGGCCCGCTGCGCCTTCGAAGTAGTAGATCTCGATGCGATCCAGGCTGTCGCTGACGCGGGTGGCGGCGCGTGGCTGGCCGTCCGGGCCCGGGGGTTGGGCCAGGTAGTCGAAGCGGTAGCTGAGCCCTTCCTGGTTGCTGTGCTCGATGACGCGGGCACCGGGCTGGGCGCTCTCGTAGCGGTAGCTGTGCCAGGGTCCGCTGGCATGGCGGTGGGCGCTGATGCGGTGGTGGTCCCATTCGAATTCGCGCACGAGCTGGCCTGCGCGGTCGTGGACGGTGATGAGGTCGCCTGCGCTGCTGTAGCCGTAGCGCACGAGGGCGATGGGGGTGGACAGGGGGTTCAACGGGTCCTGTGTGAGGTCCACGCCTGTGACCCGCCAGCCGTCGTCGGCGCCCCACAAACCCAGCGCATCCCTGCCGCCATGGATGCGCTGGTGCAGCAGCCGGTAGCGCCGGCCTGTGCCGTCGCTCAGCGAGACCAGGCGGCCTGCGGGGATGGGGTCCTTGCTCGCACTGTGGCCGGCTTCGGGCGTGGTGCCGTCGCTGTAGTGGTAGAGCTGGCGGCGTCCGAAGCGGTCGATCTGGGCCATGAGGCGCCAGGGACCGGCGACAGGTTCACCGGGCGCAGGGCCAAAGCCCCAGAGCGTGTCGCCATCGCCGCTGACCGCAAGGATGGCTTCGGGGTTGCGCACCAGTGCCTGTTCCACATGGCTCCAGCGTGGGTTCGCCGCCCAAGGCGCTGTGCCGCCTTCCGGCTCCGGGCTGCCGCCGCGCAGCAGCCAGATGTCTTCGCTGGCACTGTGCAGCTGGCCGCCCGGCACCAGGGGCTGGTCGAAGGTGATGACGCGGCCGCTGGCATCCAGCAGCAAGGTGACCTCGTCCTGCAGGCGGATGCTGAGCTCCTGCAGCAGGTGCCAGCCATGGCCCAGCAGGCCGCAGGCCGCGCCGTGCTCGGGGTTGACGTAGCTGCTGTACTGGCGCTGCCAGGCCACAGGCAGCGCGGCCGAGGGCAGGGCAAAGTCCAGGTCTTGTGCGCCCAGCAGGACCTTGGCGCCCAGTTGTGGGTTGACGGGGGAGCTGACGGTGATGCCGCCCGGGCAGACGGAGCAGGCCAGGCCGCCCTGGCTGCCGATGAGCACGGTGAGCGAGCCGGTGACGATCTTGCCCTTGACGACGCTGTCGGTGATGCGGGCTGCGGGTTTGCCACTCATGCGAGGCTGCTCCTGGAGAGGTGAGAGAGAACGGGACGGCGGATGCGGGGAATGCAGGGGCTGCAGGATATGCGGGCCTCAGCAGTTGAGCCGGTCCGTGGGCGAGAGGATCTGGATGTCGCCGGGCGTGATGCGTATGGTGCTTTTGCCGCAGGTCAGCAGGATTTCCTGCTGGGCCTCGAGCCGGATCTTGGCGGCGTTGAGCTCAATGCTTTGCCCATCCATGGTGAGCTGGGAGGCCTTGCCACCTCCGCCTCCACCGCCCCCACCGCTGCCGCCGCCCCCACCGCCACCGGGCGACGTGATGTTCATGGCCATGCCGCCACCGCCTCCGCCTCCGCCTCCGCCTCCGCCTCCCGCGCCACCACCACCGCCCACGGTCAGCGAGTACTGCGAGCCCACTTCCGTGCTTTGCTTGCTGCCGACCTTGACCTGGCGCTCCTGCCCCACAGTGAGGTTCTGGCTCATGCCGACCGTGGTCTGCATGGCCACGCCGATGTTCTCCATGTAGTTGACGCCGATGTTCATCATCTTCATCACACCCACGTTCTGCATGTAGGCCATGCCTATGGTCTGGGTCTTGAGCAGGCCCACCGTGACGTGCCAGTTCTGGCCTATCTTGTCGGTCTCGGTCTTGCCAACGGTCTTGCTGCGGTTCTTGCCGATGGAGATGTTCTCGTCGATGCCGACATCCTCGTTGCGGTTGTCGCCGATGCTGATCTTCTCGTTGTGGTCCACCCGCTCCGTGCGGTTGTTGTGCACGGTGATGGTTTCGTCGCGGTCCACGGTCTCCGTTCGGTCGCGGTGGATGACGTTGGTCTCGTCCCGATCGATGGTCTTGCGCCGGTCGTTGCCCACCCATTTGTCTTCGTCGTTCTCGACTTCGGTGAGCTGGTCCTTTTGCGCGTGCAGCCACAGCTGTTCGGCGCCCGCCTTGTCCTCGAAGCGGATGGCGTTGGCGTCGCCCGGGCCGTTCTTCAGGCCCGCGCCTGCGGCACCGCCCTTGCTCGATCTGGTCTTGATGCCCGATTGCGTGGCGTTGGCCGGCAGCGCCCAGGGCGGCATGTTGGCCGCGTTGTAGACACAGCCCGTGACCAGCGGGTAGTCCGGGTCGCCATTGAGGAAGTCGACGACGACTTCATGCCCTATGCGCGGAATGGAGATGGCCCCGAAGCCCGGGCCTGCCCAGTTCGTGGCCACGCGGATCCAGCAGCTGGAGTTCTCGTTCATGCCGCCCAGCCGGTCCCAGTGAAACTGCACCTTGATGCGGCCGTATTCGTCGGTCCAGATTTCTTCTCCGGCCGGGCCCACGACGACGGCGGTCTGCGGGCCCGTGGTGCGCGGCTTGGGCGTGGTGCGCGCGGGCGTGTAGGCAAGACTCGTGGGCTGGGCCTGCAGCTCGTAGCGCTGGAAGGAGCCGTCCTCCGCGGCGCTGCCCTTGGCGCCCGGGGCCACGGCACTGACGCGGGGATTCTCCTTCAAGTGGTAGCTCAGGCCCGTGATCAGGTACTGCTGGTTCTGGTCGCCGCGCGGGTAGTTGTAGAGGCTGAAGGTGTAGCCCGTGGCCAGCGCCCTGTGGCAGGACTGGCCCCGCACCCGGCTTTGGCCCGTGAGGCTTTCCTTCAGGCGCACGCGGATGTAGTCCTCACCGTCGCTCAACTGGGTGTAGCCGCCCGGCCATTCGTAGATTTCGTGGCCGTCATGGGCGTGGCCCGGTGGGTCGCGCCGCAGGTGGGTGAGGTCGGCCCGGGGTTTCTTGAAGTCGTAGTCGTCGCTGTAATGGCGGCCCGATTTGATTTCCTGCTCCAGCTGCCAGGCGTGGATGTTTTCCTGGTCTCCGGCAGCGGCTTTTTCGGGGGGATAGAAGGGAATGGATTCGCCGCCTGGCAATGCGCCGTGCGAGGCAATGATGTCGTCGCACAGCACCAGGGTGTGCTGGCCTGAGGCATGCTCGAAGAAGTAGTAAATGCCTTCGTGCTCCATCAATCGCGAGACAAAGTCGCAATCGCTTTCGTTGTATTGAACGCAGTAGTCCCAGCTGCGATAGGCGCGCGTGAGTTTCTTTTGCAGGGGATGGCCATAGACGCCCAATACCTGCTCGATGATGTCGGGCACGGTCTGGTTCTGGAAGATGCGAAAGTCGCTCTTGCGCGTGGCCAGCCACAGCCAGGGGCTCAGGCGGGCCTTGTAGGCATAGTGGCGGTGGTCCTGGCCCTGCATGCCAAAGCGGGTGACGATGCCGTCAATGAAGCGCCTGCCGCCGCCCTGGGTTTCTATTTCTATGGTGGCGTTTTTGCCCAATAGGGCCTTGGGATCGATGCTTTCGCTTTCGCTGAGCATTTCCACATCGAGGCTGAAGAGCTGGCTGATGTTTTCCTGGCCGCGCAATTCACGGAAATGCAGCTGCTCGCCCAATGGCGTGTGTATGGTGACTCGGCGTGTCATAGTGCGCGCCGCCCTGCGGGCGGCCTCCCTGCTCTTGGTGAGCGGGGATCATAGACAAGCCGATGGCCATAGGGCAATCAAATGCAGGGCCAGATACATCCTGTAAATGTAAGCAATTGCCCATCTTGGATACAGGCATGTATTTGAATGGCATGCCACCCATTGATCTTCAATGCCATTCATCCCTCCATCGCGCCTTGAATTTCGCCTTGAACTGCGAATGCATTGCGCGTGCTCACACTCCCAAATACCGTTCCCACAGCGCTCTGTCCCCATCCAGCGCAGCCGAGTCTCCGCTCCACACGACCTTGCCGCGCTCCAGGATGAGGTGGCGGTCGGCCAGGCCCAGCAGGCGCTCCACGTATTTGTCGATGACCAGGATGGTCTGGCCGGCAGCACGCAGCTGGGCCAGGCAGGACCAGATCTCTTCGCGGATGCGGGGGGCCAGGCCCTCGGTAGCTTCGTCCAGGATGAGCAGGCGCGGGTTGGTGACCAGGGCGCGGCCTATGGCCAGCATTTGCTGCTCGCCGCCTGACAGCTGGTTGCCCATGTTGGAGGCGCGCTCGCGCAGGCGGGGAAACAGCGCGAACACGCGCTCGGGCGTCCAGGGCTCGGCCGCGCCGGGGCTGCCCGAATTGCGCTGGGCCACAAAGGCCGTCAGGTGCTCGCGCACCGTGAGATTGGGAAAGCACTGGCGGCCTTCGGGCACGATGGCCACGCCGGCGCGGGCGATGCGGTCGGTGGCCCAGCCGGCGATGTCCTGCCCGGCAAACACCATCCGGCCGGCGCGCAGGGGTAGCTGGCCCAGCAGCGTGCGAAGCAGCGTGGTCTTGCCCATGCCGTTGCGGCCCAGCAGGGTGACGACCTGGCCTGCCTCGATGCGGAGGTCCACGCCGAACAGCACCTGGCTGGGTCCGTAGCCGCTTTGCACGGCTTGCATTTCGAGCATCACGCGCCCTCCTTCACTTCTTCGTCGCCCAGGTAGGCCTGGCGCACGTCGGCGTTGCCACGTATCTCGTCGGGCGTGCCGGTGGCGATGATGCGGCCGTAGACCAGCACGGAGATGCGGTCGGCCAGGCGGAACACGGCCTGCATGTCGTGCTCCACCAGCAGCATGGCGGCACGGCCGCGCAGGGATTCGATCAGCTCGGTCAGGCGCAGTGTTTCATCAGGCCCCATGCCGGCCATGGGTTCGTCCAGCAGCAGCACGCCGGGGCGCGCGGCCAGGGCCAGCGCAAACTCCAGCTTGCGCTGCTCGCCATGCGGCAGCGTGCCTGCGGGGCGCTGCAGCAGGCTGGCATCAATGGCGCATTCGCGCGCCAGCTCGCGGGCCTGCTCGTAGAGCGCGGTCTCGGCCGCGCGCGGGCGCCAGAAGCTGAAGCTGCTGCCCGCATGCGCCTGCACGGCCAGCACCAGGTTGTCCAGCACGCTGGACTGCTTGAAGATGTTGGTGATCTGGAAAGACCGCGACAGCCCCGCCGCCACGCGCTGGTGGGCGTTGAGCGCGCTCACATCGCGCCCCGCCAGCACCAGTGTGCCCGCATCGGCCGCCAGCGTGCCGGACAGCAGATGGATGAGCGTGGACTTGCCCGCTCCATTGGGGCCGATCAGCGCATGGATCTCGCCAGGCGCCAGCGACAGCGAGACATGGTCGGTGGCCAGCAGCGCGCCAAAGCGGCGCACCAGGCCCTTGGCCTCCAGGGCTGGAGTGGGAATGGAGATAGGTGTGGCCGCGCCGCTCATGCCTGCCTCCCGCGTGCGGGCCACAGGCCCATCAGGCCGCGCGGCGCACCGAACACCACGCACAGCAGCAGCAGGCCCAGCGGCAGGTGCCAGTACTCGGTCCACATGCGCAGCACTTCCTCCAGCGTCAGCATGACGACGGCGCCGGCCACGCCGCCCCAGCGCAGGCCCACGCCCCCCACCAGCACCATGATCAGCAGGTTGGCCGACTGGGTCCAGTGCATGAGGCTGGGGGAGATGAACAGGTTGTGGTTGGCCAGCAGCGCGCCCGCCAGCCCGGCCACGGCGCCGCTGAGTACAAAGGCTGCCAGCTTGATGCGGTAGACCGGGTAGCCCAGCGACTCCATGCGCGACTCGTTCTCGCGCACGCCCTGCAGCGCCTTGCCGAAGCGCGAATCCACCAGCCGCCCGAACACCGCCATCAGCACCGCGAACAGCGCCAGCACCACGTAATAGAAGGAGACATCGTGGCCCAGGTCCAGCCCGGGCAGAACGGAATGGCCGGGCAGGTTGAGCCCGTCCTCGCCGCCGTACTGGCGCAGGGAGATGAAGATGTAGAACAGCATCTGCGCAAAGGCCAGCGTGATCATGATGAAGTACACGCCGCGCGTGCGCAGCGACACGGCGCCCGTGGCGGCGGCCAGCAGCCCGGCCAGCAGCGCGGCGGCCGGCCAGGCCACCAGGGCCGAGGTCACGCCGTTCATCGCCAGAATGCCCACCGCATAGGCCCCCGCACCGAAGAAGGCCGCATGCCCCAGCGCCACCATGCCGCCATAGCCCAGGATGAGGTTCAGGCTGGTGGCGGCCAGCGCGTAGATCAGTACGCGGCGCACGAAGGAGATGTAGAAGTCCAGCCCCAGCGCCGGAGCCACCAGCGGGAACACCGCCAGCGCCAGCAGCGCGAGTACGGTCCAGAAGAACCGGGCCTGGAACCTGCCCTGTAATGTGCTGTGTTCCATGCTCAGCCTCGCGCAGGGAAAAGGCCGGAAGGCCGGTACACCAGCACCACCGCCATCAGCACATAGATGGAAATCGCCGCCAGCGTGGGCCCCACGCTGGATGCCACCGCCGGGGAGAAAACCTGGCGCAGCAGCATGGGCAGAAAGGCCCGCCCCGCCGTATCCACCATGCCCACCAGCAAGGCGCCAACCAGGGCCCCACGTATGGAGCCTATGCCGCCGATGACGATGCAGACCAGCACCAGGATGAGGATCTCCTCCCCCATGCCCACCTGCACCGAGGTGATGGGCCCCAGCAGCGCCCCCGCCACCGCCGCCAGCATGGCGCCCAGCGTGAACACGCCCAGGAACAGCAGCGGCACGCGCACGCCCATCAGCGTGGCCATCTGGCGGTTGGAGGCGCCTGCCCGCACCAGCACGCCGGCGCGCGTGCGCGTCACGAACCAGTACAGGCCCAGCGCGGCGGCCAGGCCGAAGACGATGATCATCAGCCGGTAGGCCGGGTACATGAGATCGGGCAGCAACTGCACCGGGCCGGACAGCGCGGCCGGCATGTTGAGCATCACCGGCGCCGGGCCCCAGACCATCTTGACCAGGTCATTGGCAATGAGGATGACGGCATAGCTGCCCAGCACCTGGGCCAGATGGTCGCGCACGGCAAGGCGGCGTATCAGCACCAGCTCCAGCACCACACCCGCCACGCCCGTGGCGACGGCTGCCACCAGCACGGCCGCGGTGAACGAGCCCGTGCGCTGCATGGTCTCGGCCGCCACATAGGCGCCCGCCATGTACAGCGAGCCATGGGCCAGGTTCATGATGTCCATGATGCCGAACACCAGGGTCAGCCCGGCCGCGATCAGAAACAGCATCAGCCCGAACTGCAGGCCATTCAGCAATTGCTCCAAGAGCAGCGTCCACGTCATCCACACGCCCCCTGCCGCAGGCGCAGTGGCCCGCGCGCGGTCAACAAATCATCCGGCTTTGAAAATCAAGATCAAGGCACGCCGCGCCCGACGGGGGCGCGGCGGCGGGGTCACATCTTGCAGTCGTTGACGTAGACGTCTTGATATTTATCGAACACCTTGCCCACCAGCTTGTTGGTGATGCGGCCGCTGCCGTCCTTCTCGATCACGCGCTGGTAGTAGGCCTGGATGGGATAGTGGTTCTTGCCGTAAGTGAAGGGGCCGCGTACCGAGGCGTAGTCGGCCTTCTCCAGCGCCTTGACAATGGCCTGGCGGTCCGAGGCCTTGCCGCCGGATTGCTTGACCGCCGCATCCATGGCCATGATCACGTCATAGGCCTGGGCCGCGTAGACCGAAGGGTTGCGGCCCTTGTACTCCTTGCGGAAAGCCTCGACGAAGGCCTTGTTCTGCGGCACGTCCAGGTCATGCGCCCACTGCGCGGTGTTGACCATGCCCAGCATGGGCTCGCCCACGGCCTGGATCACGTCCTCGTCGGCCGAGAAGCCCGGGCCGATCAGCTTGACGCTTTGCGACAGCCCCGTGGACACGAACTGCTTGACGAAGTTGATGCCCATGCCGCCCGGCAGGAAGATGTAGACCGCATCAGGCTTGGCCGCGCGGATCTGGGCCAGCTCGGCCGCGTAGTCGATCTGGCCCAGCTTGGTGTAGACCTCCTCGCCGGGCGCGGTCTTGTAGCCGCGCTTGAAGCCGACCAGCGCATCCTTGCCCGCGGGATAGTCGGGCGCCATGATGAACATCTTCTTGAAGCCACGGTCGGCGGCTAGCTTGCCGGCTGCCTCGTGGAAGGCATCGTTCTGGTAGGACGTGCCGAACCAGAACGCATTGCACTGCGCGCCCGCGAACTGGCTGGGGCCGGGGTTGTTGGACAGGTAGGGCACCTTGGCGCCGAACAGCGCCGGGCCCACGGCCAGGGCCACGTTGGAGCCGATGGGCCCGGTGAAGAAATCCACCTTGTCGCGCTGTATGTAGCGCGTGACCAGCTGGCGCGCCTGGTCGGGGTTGCCGCCCATGTCGGTCTGCAGGAACTCGGCCGGCTGGCCGCCCAGCTTGCCGCCCAGCTGCTTGATGGCGAGGTTGAAGCCGTCACGCGCCTCGGCGCCCAGCGCGGCAAACGGTCCGGAAATATCGTTGGCGATACCGACCTTGATGGTGTCCGCCTGCGCGAGCGCGGGAACAAAGGCAGGGGCCAGGGCCGCTGCGGCCAGGAAGGGGGTGAGGAAACGCATGCTGCTGTGCTCCTTGCGCGGGCCGCGCGGATGGCAATCGGTGGTGAGGCAGTCTTCCGTCACGCTGGACGGGAAACTCTGTAAGGGCTGGAACGGTTGGCGCGGGTCTTAGTTTAGGTTTAAAGTATTTTGCAGAACAAGTCTGGGACTTGTACCAATACCTGCCATACAAACCATTTCGCGCCATCTCCGTTCCAATGCCAGCACTCTACCGTCACTACGACCGCGCCGGACTCGATGTCCAGTACAACGCCCGCGCGACGGTACCCGACATCACCCCCATCATCAAGGCCTATGCCGACGACAGCCGGGCCGCGCGCCAGAGCCTGCCCTGCGCGTTGAACGTGGCCTATGGCGAGCATGCCGACGAGCTGCTGGACATTTTCCCGGCAGCAACCGAGGCGGCAGGCGCCCCTGTTCTCTTCTTCATCCACGGAGGCTACTGGCGGCTGCTGTCCAAGGACGACTCCAGCAGCATGGCGCCCACCTTCACGCGCGCCGGCGCCGTGGTGGTGGCCCTGAACTACTCGCTGGCGCCCGCCGTCACGCTGGACCGCATCGTGGACCAGACACGCCGCGCACTGGCCTGGGTGCATGCCCACATCGCCCGCTACGGCGGCGACCCGGGCCGCATCCATGTCTGCGGCAGCTCGGCCGGCGGCCACCTGGCGGGCATGCTGCTGGCCGGTGGCTGGCATGCGGACTACGGCGTGCCCGAGGACGTGGTGCGCGGCGCCGCACCGCTGTCGGGCCTGTTCGACCTGCGCCCGCTGGTGCACACCCACATCAACGAATGGATGCGCCTGAGCGAGCAGGACGCCATTCGCAACAGCCCCGCCCTCCTGCCGCACGGCGCGGCCTGCCCGCTCATCGTCAGCTACGGCGAGAGCGAGACCGATGAATTCAAGCGCCAGAGCGACGACTACCTGGCCGCCTGGAACCAGCGCCGTGGCCCCGGTCCATCGTCAGGCCAGTACGTGGCCATGCCCGGCACCAACCATTTCGACATCGTGCTCACCCTGAACGACCCGGCCAGCCCGCTGACGCGCGCCATCCTCGCGCAGATGGGCCTGAGCGCCCCCACACCGCAGAACCAGCCATGACCCACGCTCCCGACCTGGAGTCGCGCGCCGCGCCCGACGACCACCATGCGCTGCGCCTGTGGCTGCGCATGCTCACCTGCTGCAACCTCATCGAAGGCGAGATCCGCAACCGCCTGCGCAGCGAATTCGACACCACCCTGCCCCGCTTCGACCTCATGGCCCAGCTGCAGCGCGCGCCCGAGGGCATGAAGATGGGCGAACTGTCGCGCCACATGATGGTGACCAACGGCAACATCACCGGCATCACCGACCAGCTGGAGAAAGAGGGCCTGGTGGTGCGCACCAAGGTGGAGTCCGACCGGCGCAGCTCCGTGCTGCACCTCACCCCGCTGGGCCGCAAGACCTTTGCGCGCATGGCCAAGGCGCATGAGTCCTGGGTCATGGGCATGTTCGGCGACATGCCGCAGGCCAGCCGCAACGCCCTGTACCAGGCGCTGGGCGACCTCAAGCAGCAGGTGGTGGCCCACCGCTCGCCCACGGACTGAGCGCGCACAGACCCAAGCCCATTCAGCCCTGCACGCAGTTGCGCCCTGCGGCCTTGGCGCGGTACAGCGCACGGTCGGCCGCCTCCACCAGCGCCACGGCGGCACCTTGGGTGGAGCCGTGGGTAGTACCTTGGGTCGCGCTTTGTGTCGCGCCTTGGGTCGCGCCAGCCTCATCGCCCTGCGTCGTGGCCACGCCAATGCTGGCCGTCACATGGCCAAAGCGGCTGATGCGGTGCTCCAGGGCCAGGCCCTCGATGCGCGCGCGCAGCCGCTCGGCCACTTGCCGCGCGCCGGCCTTGTCGGTATTGGGCAGCACCACGGCCAGCTCTTCCCCGCCATAGCGCGCCGCCATGTCGCCGGGCCGCTGCACCGCCTGGGCCAGCGCGCTGCACACGGCCTGCAGGCAGGCATCGCCCGCCACATGGCCGTAGGCATCGTTGTAGCCCTTGAAGTAGTCCAGATCGATCAGCAGCAGCGACAGCGGCGTGCCCTCGCGCGCAGCGCGACGGGCCTCGCGCTCCAGCACCTCGTCAAAGCGGCGGCGGTTGGCCAGGCCCGTCAACTGGTCCTGGGCGGCCAGCACTTCCAGCCGGCGATTGGCGTCCAGCAATTCCTCGCGCGCGCTGACCAGGGAGCATTCGGCGCGCGAACGCAGCCGCATCGCGGCCGTCAGGCGCCAGCCGATCAACGCAATCGCCAGAAACAGTCCCAGCACCACGGCCAGCGTCAGCAGCGCCTGGCGCCGCCAGGAGCTCAACGCCTCATCGCGGCCCAGGGCCACCGTGGTCACCAGCGGATAGCGCTCGCTGCGCAGAAAGGCGTAGATTCTTTCCGTGCCATCCAGGGCCGAGCGGAACGACGCCGTGCCCGACATCGCCCCCACGTAGTGGCGCAGGAAATTGGGCGACTGCGAGAAGTCCCGCCCCAGGTCCTGCTCGCGGAACGGGTGGCGCACCAGCAACTGCCCGCCCGGCGTGCTCAGCGCAATGGCCCCCTTCTCGCCGATATCGATCTTGCCGAACAGCCGCAGGAAATTCTCCACACCCAGCGCCACCACCACCGCGCCTGCAAACTGGCCCTCGGCGTCCGTATAGCGCCGGCTGATGGTGATCACCCATTCGCCCGTGGAGCGGCTGCGGATCGGCGGCCCGATGTAGATGCCTGACGATGCGTCGTCACGGTGGTGCGTGAAGTAGTCCCGGTCGGAGCTTTCCGATCCTTCGGGGAACGCCCCCTTGGATGACATCAACCAATGGCCCTGCGCATCCACGATCAGCAGCTCGTTGAGCTGGTTCAGCAGATGCTCCTGCCGGTTGACCAGATACAGCACCCGCTCCAGGAGCACGGGGCTGGTGCCATCCACCTCAAGCCGCTCGGCAATGCCCAGCAGCAGCATGGAGCTTTGGGTGATCACGCCCTCGGCATAGGTGTTCAGTGTCTGGGCCAGGTTGCGGTTGCTGGTATCGACCTCGGCCAGCGTGCGCTGGCGCGCCGCCACCAATTGCCAGACCGTGGCAGCAGAAACCGATACGAACACCACCGCCAGCAACCAGGCCACCAGGCGGGCATCACGCTTCACGGGCCGGCCTCTGCCCCCGCACCAGGCCTTTGTCCACCAATCCCTCTCCATCACATGCACCTGCGCCATCTCGGCAGTCCTGCTGCCGTCCGATCTTGGGTTTTCTGCATCCGGCTCAGCACCTGGGCAGCGTCTTTGCGCGGGCATTTCCGGCCTTGACTCAAGTCAAGCCGGAAAAACCCGCGAACCCGGTATTGTCCCCGGCTTCGGAAAAATCAGCCGGCAGGGTTGGGATTGGGGGGTGCTGCCGGCTGGGTAGGCAACGTATTTGCGATAACATTTCGCCGTCCCTCAGCGGACACGGGCTTGGCGGCCCGGACACAGGCGCAGCAGCCGCCACCCTCTTGATGGTGTGCGGCTTTCAGTTTTCCCAGTGCTGCGCTGGACATGGCTTCATTTCAATGCAGCCATGCGAAACATCCATGCACAGGAGCCGCCATTGACCGACACCACCCTCCCCCGCACAGCGCATGCTGGCGCGCCAGTTCTCGTTCCTGTCTCAAGGCACCAGCAGGCCGTGCTGGCTCATTGCTGAAAGGGGCAGGCATGTACTACCCGATTGCCGAGGAAGAGCTGCAAGTGGTTCAGGATTGCATGCAGCAGATATCGCTGCTTGTGGACCTGGGCTGCGGGATTTCTGCCGTGCAGACCACGGTCGGGACTGAAGCGTTGCTGAGCTTCCTGATTGCACAGCGGGAGGCGCTGCAGGGGGCTGTTGAGGCGGTGCAGGCCCGGGAGGTCATGAGGGGGCCTGCGGGTTAGGCAGGGCTGCTTGAAGGACCGGAACGCGTTCAGCCAAGTGCAGACATTCGCACGCCGACTGATGCGCCTGAAACCCCTCAATCCTTGAGCAAGCGCGCCTTCACCGTTCGCCCCTTGATCTTCCCGCTATTGAGCCGGGCAACCACGTCATGCGCAATCTTGCGGTCCACGGCGACATAGGTTGCGAACTCGTTGATGTCGATCTTACCCACTTGCTCGCGGGAGTAGCCCAGGTCTGCGGTGAGAGCGCCCAGCACGTCGCCCGGGCGGATCTTGTCCTTGCGGCTGGCATTGATGTGGATGGTGGCCTTGGATGGCAGGAGCCGGCCGCCGGGAGCCGGTGTCAGTTCGTCCAGCGGGTACCAGACGGAGGGGCTGCCCTGCATCTGTTCGATGTTTCCGACCGCGCCCATTTCGTCCATCGTCGCAAGACTCAGGGCCAAACCTTTCTGGCCGGCGCGGCCTGTGCGGCCGATGCGGTGCACGTGCACTTCAGGGTCGGGCGTGATGTCCACGTTGATGACGGCGCCCAGATTGGTCACATCCAGCCCGCGAGCCGCCACATCGGTGGCGACCAGCACGGAGCAACTGCCGTTCACGAAACGCACCAGCACCTGGTCACGGTCACGCTGCTCCAGATCGCCGTGCAGCTCCAGCGCGCTGTAGCCCTGGGCCTGCAGCAGCTCGGCAAGGGCCCGGCAGCGCGCCTTGGTATTGCAGAAGGCCAGCGTGCTCTCGGGCCGGAAATGCTCCAGCAGGCGAGCCACCGAAGGCAAGCGCTCTTCCTTGTCCACCTCGTACCAGCGCTGCTCGATCTGCTCGCCGCTGTGCTGCGCGGCGACCTTGACCGTGACCGGGTCACGCATGAAGCGCGCGGCCAGCTTGGCGATGCCTTCAGGGTAGGTGGCGGAGAACAGCAAGGTCTGGCGCTGCGGGGGGCACTGCTTGGCGACTTTGGCGATGTCATCGACGAAACCCATGTCGAGCATGCGATCCGCTTCGTCGAGCACCAAGGTGTTCAGCGAATCAAGGTTCAGATTGCCCCGGTCCAGGTGATCGATCACACGGCCGGGCGTGCCCACGATCACGTGCGCGCCGTTCTCCAGGCTCGCGTTCTGGCCGCGCAGCGGAACGCCGCCGGACAGGGTCACCACCTTGACGTTGTCTTCCGCACGCGCCAGGCGGCGGATCTCGGTCGTCACCTGATCGGCCAGCTCGCGGGTGGGGCAGAGCACCAGGCCTTGCACCGAGAAATTGCGCGTATCCAGCTTGGCCAGCAGCGCCAGTGCAAAGGCTGCGGTCTTGCCGCTGCCGGTCTTCGCCTGAGCGATCACATCCTTGCCTTCAAGCGCAGGGGGCAGGCTGGCGAGCTGGATCGCCGTCATTTCAAGGTAGCCGAGCCGCTCAAGATTGGCGAGCGTTGCCGGCGAAAGCGCAAGTTTGTCGAAGGAATGGGGGGAAGCCGAGGGAGGAGTCATGGGGGGGCATTTTAAAGTTGGCGATTTCAAGACCGAAGCGCACACGCTGGTCACTGAAAAGAACAGGAGGCATGCTGGGCAATTGCCAGCATGTGCGAGAGGACGGCCAGCGGGGGGTTGAAGCCATGGATGGCAAAAGACGCGTCAACCGGCGACGGCCCTGGCGAGACCCATGCGTCTTGGCCCAACGCCATGTTTCTGCATGCCGCCCCTGCAACGCATAACATCTTGACACGCTTTAGGGCTGCAAAGTGTCCGCTCACATCCGAAAACCTTGGAACACTCTGCGCCACGCGCCGAAGAGCGAGGCAGTTCATTGCCACGCCCCGGCCACTGCCTGAAAGCCCGCAATGCACCCCACACCACAGGCTGCAGCCTCCCCGCTGCAGCCGCCCGACCGCGCGCCCGCGGACTCCTTGCCTGCCTGCGCAGAGCCCGGCCACCTCGGCCATGAAGCCAAGAGTTCCTTGATGCCCCCCGCCATGGCCGCCTCCCTGGCGGCCGCGCTACTGGTGGCCTGCGGGGGCGGTGGGGGCGATACGGCACCCGGTACCGGCAATGGAGGCAACGGCGGCACGGGCACCGGCCCTGGTGGCGGAACCGGTACCGGCACCACGGCCACCCCCGCCAGCGACGAAGAAGCCGCGCGTTTCCTGCTGCAGGCGCAGTTCTCGGCCACCGACGAGGAGATCGCAGCGCTGCGCGCCAAGGGCTACGGCCCCTGGCTGGCCGAGCAGTTCGCGCTGCCCGTGGACACCACGGGCACGGCCTGGCTGATACAGCGCGGCTACGGCGTGGCAGAGGCCGGCACGCGCTACGACAACGTTTCGTATCCCTCCGACTTCATGCTCTGGAGCCAGCTTTTCACGGAGCGCGACGCCGTGCGCAAGCGTGTGGCATTGGCGCTGTCGGAGATCATGGTGGTCTCCACCACGGGGCTGGAGCAGCCCTGGAGCATCTTCCTGGCCTCCGGCTACTGGGATCTGCTGAACCAGCATGCCTTCGGCAACTTCCGCACGCTGCTGGAGGCCGTCACGCTCAGCCCGGCCATGGGCATCTACCTGAGCACGCGCGGCAACCAGAAGGAAGACGCCCGCAGCGGCCGCCAGCCCGACGAGAACTACGCCCGCGAGGTGATGCAGCTCTTCACCATCGGCCTCTACCGCCTCAACCCCGACGGCACCGAGCAGCGCGACGGCAGCGGCAACCGCATCGACACCTATTCGGCAGCCGACGTGAGCAATCTGGCGCGCGTCTTCACCGGCTACGACTACGACACCAGCAAGAACCAGCCCACCAACCTGAGCGGCAGCACGGTGACGGGGCTGCAGCAGGCGCTGCTGCCCATGGCCTTCAACGCCGCGCGCC
Source organism: Delftia sp. ASV31 (assembly GCF_016428765.1). Classification (NCBI taxonomy): domain Bacteria; kingdom Pseudomonadati; phylum Pseudomonadota; class Betaproteobacteria; order Burkholderiales; family Comamonadaceae; genus Delftia; species Delftia sp. ASV31. The sequence continues at coordinate 33,501 of NZ_JAELTK010000040.1, read as the reverse complement.
ATTCCACGCTGGCCGCCACTTTCCTGGGCACCACCGTGGCTGCGGGCACGTCTGGGCCAGCGGCGCTGAAGGCGGCGCTGGACACGCTGTTCAACCACCCCAACGTCGGGCCCTTCATCGGGCGCCAGCTGATCCAGCGCCTGGTCACCAGCAACCCCAGCCCCGCCTATGTGGGGCGCGTGGCCGCCGCCTTTGCCGACAACGGCAGCGGCACGCGGGGCGACCTGCGCGCCGTGATAGCCACCGTGCTGCTGGACCCGGAGGCGCGGGGCGCGGCAGGGCTTGCCAGCCCCCAGTACGGCCGCCTGCGCGAGCCCATGGTGCGCTTCGTGCAGTGGGGCCGCACCTTCGGGCTGCGGTCGGCACGCGGCACCTGGAAGATCGACAACCTGAGCGACCCGGCCACGCGCCTGGGCCAGAGCCCGCTGCGCTCGGGCTCGGTGTTCAACTTCTTCCGCCCGGGCTACGTGCCTCCCTCCACGCCCCTGGCCACGACGGGCCAGGTGGCGCCGGAGTTCCAGATCGTCACCGAGACCAGCGTGAGCGGCTACCTGAACTTCATGCAGAACGTGATCCGCTTCGGCTACTACGTGAACGCGCCAGACCTGCCCCAGGGCGGCAGCAGCGCAGCCAACGGCTTCGACATCACCTGCAGCTACGCCAACCTGCTGCCCCTGGTGGCCGACGCCGCCGCGCTGGTGCGCAAGGTGGCGCTGCTGCTGTCGGCAGGGCAGGTATCGGCCGCCACGCAGGCGCGCATCGTGGCAGCGCTCAATGCCACGCCGGTGACGGCCACCAGCAACGCCGCCACCCAGCTCAACCGCGTGGCAGCCGCCGTGCTGCTGGTGATGGCCAGTCCCGAATATCTGGTGCAGAAGTGACCGAACAAGCGACCGAACAGGTGACCGAACGTCTGCAAAGCAAAGCGATATCGCCATGAACTTCATCGACCCCGCCCGCCACACGCGCCGCGCATTCCTGCGCCGCAGCACGCAACTGGCCGCCGCCGGTACCGCCCTGCCCTTCGCCCTGAACCTCGCCGCGCTGGGCGAGGCCGCCGCTTTCGAGGCGAACGACTACAAGGCGCTGGTCTGCGTCTTCCTCTACGGCGGCTGCGACTACGCCAACACCGTCGTGCCCTACGACAGCACCCGCTACGGGCAGTACTCCGCCATCCGCGGCGGCAACAGCGATGGCACGGCCGGTGGCATTGCCCTGGCCCGCGCAGCGCTGGGCAATACGCTGCTGCAACCCCGCACGGCGCTGGCCGGTGGCATGCAGTACGCGCTGCACCCGTCCATGACGGGCCTGGCCGGCCTCTTCAACGCGGGCCGTGCGGCGGTGCAGCTGAACGTCGGCCCGCTGCTGGTGCCGCTCACGCGGGCCCAATATGCCACCGGCGACCGGCGCAGCTACCCGCTGCCGCCCAAGCTTTTCTCGCACAACGACCAGCAGTCGGTCTGGCAGTCGCAGGGCGCCGAAGGCTCCACCGTGGGCTGGGGCGGCAACCTGGGCGACCTGGCGCTGTCGTCCAACGCCACGTCGCTCTTCACCTGCATCTCGGCCACGGGCAACGCCGTGTTTCTCTCGGGCGACCAGGCGCTGCAGTACCAGATCAGCCCGGGCGGCGCCGTGCCCATCAACGCCGTCAAGGGCGCCAACGTCTATGGTTCGACCGCCGTGCGCGGCCTGCTGAGCGAGCTGGTGCAGACGGCCGGCAGCCACGCAATGGAGGCCGAGTACGCCCGCGTCACGCAGCGCTCAATCAGTGCCGAGGGGCAGATCTCTTCGGCCCTCTCCAGCGGCAGCCTGTCCACCGCCTTCCCTGCCAACAACCCGCTGGCCGACCAGCTCAAGGTGGTGGCCCGGCTCATTGCCGGACGCAACGCGCTGGGCACGCGCCGGCAGGTGTTCTTCGTCTCGCTGGGCGGGTTCGACCTGCACGACAACCTGATCGCCAACCAGCCGCAGCTGCTCGACAAGGTGAGCAGTGCCATGACGGCCTTCTACAACGCCACGGCCGAGCTCGGCGTGGCCGACAAGGTCACGGCCTTCACTGCGTCGGACTTCGGCCGCACGCTGACTTCCAACGGCGACGGCTCGGACCATGGCTGGGGCAGCCACCACTTCGTCGTGGGCGGCGCGGTGCGTGGCGCGTCCTTCTATGGCGCGCCACCGCCCATCAGCGTGGGCAACGGCAGCGGCAGCGAAGACCAGTGGCATGTCGGCCAGGGGCGCCTGTTGCCCAGCACCGCCGTGGACCAGTACGCCGCCACCCTGGCGCGCTGGTTCGGCGTGGCCAATACCGAGCTGGCGGGGGTGCTGCCACACATCGGCAACTTCGGCGGCTCGGCGTATCCCATCGATCTGGGGTTCATGGGCTGAAGCCTTGCTTTTGCGATCGCGGGCATTGTGGTCAAGGCACGAATGATCAGCCGGGGCCGTCGCTCGCTGCGGCGAGAAGCGGCACCAGGACATCACCAATCGGTGTCGGAACTCCGTGCGCCCGGCCGCGGCGCGCGATGACACCATTGCGGATATCCCATTCGAGCGGCCGGCCTGCTTCGCGATCCGCCAGTATGGACGTGCCCAGGTCGGCCGGAAATGCCTGGAACTTGTCGAGGATCGCCTGGGGGACCTCATCGCCCAGTTCAGCACCTTCGGCACGTGCCACGGCCAGGCACTCCCGCAAATAGTCCAGAGTGAGCTTCGAAATATCGTGCCGGCCGAACATGCCTGCACGGCGATGCGTGAGTGCCATGAGCCCGGCCGCTGCGTTCTGCAGCAGCTTTTGCCACGCCAGGGATTTGAAATTCGAAACCAGGTCTACCGAGCATCGGGTGCCTTGCAGTGCCTGCGCGACCACGAGGGCCGCAGCCTCGTCAGGCAGGCTGATCCGGGCGTCGCTGCGCAAGAGCACCGACCCATCGGGTTGCGCCTGTGCAGGGAACCACACGACTGCGGGAACGATTCGCCCCTGCGGGCACAGCGGGGTGACACTCTCCACCTGCTCAACCCCGTTTTGCAGGACACACACCACGGTTTGCGGACCGCTCAACGCCGCCAGCCAATGCGCAACCGCAGCAGTTTGAGTCGCCTTGACCGCGAGAAAAACAAGGTCCACCGGACCTTCGACCTGGGCCGGATCCGTTCTGACCGGGCCGGGAACCACGATGCGAAGACCGCTGCCGTGCAGCGTCAGGCTGTCGCGCGGCGTACGACCGCACAGCAACGGCGTGCGACCGACTTCATGCAGCGCAGCAGCAACCGTTGTCCCGATTGCCCCGGGCCCCAGCACCGCGATGCGTGGATGGGTTGGTTGATTCACTGAAACGAGCTCCTTGGATTTTGGTGCGCAGCGGCAACCCATGCACCATTGAAAGCGGTGATTATGATGTTCTGCGCAGCGGAGGGGCAAGTCGGCGGGCCTTGCCTTTTGGAATGCAATATGAGTTGACATATATTGCAGTATTCCTCAACGACTGGCGCATATCCGGCTTTGTGATTCCGTGTCTTCGGGTAAATTGCTCCACTTCCGTCGTGTCAAAACGGGTTGTCTGGATAAAATCCAGGGCCTCGGCGCTGGTATTCAAAAACCTCGCAATGGGACGAATACCCAGAAGCCATTTCAGCAATCCCAGCGGAATATGATGCCCGGGCGCCTTCAGCCCAAGAGGTTGCGCCACCTGCGTGAGGAGCTCCTGCAAGCCGGGGCTCTGTGCATCGAGGGCCAGCAGTTCCTGGCCCCCCATGGAAGGATCAAAGGCGCATGCCGCCACCAACTCGACCAGATAATCCACAGTGACCAGTGGCAACCAGTGCGCGCCGGTACCGGGTACTGCCGCCAGCTTTCCTTGCACCAGATTGCGTATCAGATCCACCAGCGGCTGGCCATCCGCGATATGCCCCGTTCGGCTATGACCGCAAACCGTGGCGGGGTGTACAACGGTCATCTCTCCACCCTTGGCATTCATGAAGCAGAGGGTCGCGAAGTGCGCCTCCAGTTTGCTCGCCTCGTAAGCACCGACTTGGCGATAGATGGCAGGCCAATCCGTCAGCTCCGGATGGCCGGGATCAATCCCGATGCGTTGCAGATGTTCATTGTTTTTCAGCATGTAGCCGCCAATCATCACCAACCGGCTCTCTTGCTCGGCCGCCAACTGCGCCACGCGCCTTGCCCCTTCCACATTCACTGCACGTGCATGCTCCATCGAAAGGCCCCAGGCGAAGTGGGCTCCCAGATGGAATACGACCTTGGCCTGCCGCAGGACCTCTCTGTCCGCAAGGCTCAGACCGAGGTTTTCTTGCTCCAGATCGCCGGCTACGGCAAAGACGCGGGCTGCAACGCCACCCAAGCCATCGACCTGCTGGCGCAGTTCAGCGAGGCGCTCCGGGCGACGCATCAGCACCCGAATGGTGTGACCTTTCGCGCTCAGGTACGACAGCAAATGCTGGCCGATGAAGCCCGTCCCTCCCGTAACAAAGCACTCCACGCTCATTCTTCTGCTCCTTGGCACGATGAAAAAACCAAGTGTAGACTGTCGACTCAACTCTACAGTCAAGCGATTTTTTCCATGAATATCGGGGAACTTGAGGTCCGCAGCGGCGCCACGCGCCATACCTTGCGCTATTACGAGAAAATCGGCCTTATTTCACCCTTGCGGCGAACCAACAATTATCGCGTTTACACACCGCAAACCCTGCAAGACCTGGTCTTTATCCAGCGGGCACAAAGCATGGGTTTTTCTCTTGGGGAAATAGGCGAAATTCTGAATGCTCAGAGAAACAAGTCAATAGATTGCGCCGGGGGTGCAAGACTTATTGAAAGGAAGATGGCGGAAATCAAAAAGAAAATCACTGACCTCAAGAGCATTTATCGGTATTTGGACGCGGAGCGCGCAAACCTTGAAGCCAGTGCGGCCAGGCAACTTGAGCTTCAGCAGCTCAATGGCTCTTCCAGTTAATGGGGCAGCATCCGGAGTGCAGGTGCTGCATGATGGATGTCCTGACCGAGCAGTCCTGCACCCACCAGGACTGCAGCCCAACCCACGGAGCCAAGCATGACCAAGTCCCTCTTCATCAGCCTCCCCGTGACCGACCTCGGCGCCTCCACCGCCTTCTACAAGGCGCTGGGCTTCAGCCAGAACCCGCAGTTCAGCAGTGAGGATGGTTCCGCCATGGTCTGGAGCGAGGCGATCCAGGTCATGCTGGTCACGCATGCCAAGTGGCGCACCTTCACGCAGCGCCCGTTGCCGCCAGCCGGCTCCTGCGGGTTGATGCTGTCACTGGCCCTTGAGAGCCGCGCTGCCGTCGATGCGATGAACGAGGCCGCTGCGGCCCATGGCGGGCAGGCCGACGTGAATCCGATGGAGGACCACGGCTTCATGTACACGCGCGATCTGGCCGATCCTGATGGACACATGTGGGCGGCGCTGTGGATGGACCCGGCGGCCATGCCTGCATCCGCTGGGTGAGCGAGGCTGAACGCGGCTGGACGCCACTTCAGGCCTGCCGCGCAGATAGCCCGGAATTCGGCGGTGCATTCTGCGGTGCGGCGGTGATGCGCGGATACTGTCCCGTCCCCCACTGCGGAGCAAAGCATGCGATTGCCGAAGTCTGGACTCATCCCCTGGTTGCTCATGGCTGCAACCCCTGTGTTGGCGCAGATCAATGCGGGAACCCTGCCTGCCACTGCATCGCCCCCGTTCAAGGTCAGCAAGGTTGCGCAATTCGATCTGCCCTGGCGCATCGCATTCCTGCCGGACGGGCGCATGCTGGTCACCGAGAAGGTTGGCAAGCTGTTTCTCGCGGCCCAGGACGGGCAAAAGCTCGAAGTCACCGGCGTGCCGCCCGTGCTGCATGAAAACCAGAACGGCCTGCTCGGTGTCTACCTGGCCCCTTCGTATGCGAGCGACGGGGCCATCTACCTGACCTATTCGGAGCCCGGAGAGATCCGCGGCACGTCGAGCCTGGCGCTCGCGCGCGCCACGCTCAGGATCGGTGCCGGCACCGCTGCGCTGGAAGACCTCAAGGTCATCTGGCGCGACCCGGTCAAGGGCAAGGGCGGGCAGGTGGGTGCCGCCGTGGCTTTTTCGCCGGACCAGAAGTTTCTGTTCCTCACGGCCGGGGACCGGCAGCGCTTCACGCCTGCCCAGGACCCGAATCAGCCGGCCGGCAAGATCCTGCGGCTGACCTTGGACGGCAAGCCCGCGCCCGGCAATCCGATGCAGGGGCAGACCGGCGCAACGTCGGTTCCGGTGATCGATCCGCCCAAGGACACCGAAGCCGCCAAGACCGCGCCGGTGTTGCGCACGTTTGTCTTTGACGGTCCGAATCTGACGCCGTCCGAGACCTGGTCCACGGGGCATCGCACGCCCTACGGCCTGGCGTTCGCGCCGGATGGGCGTCTTTGGGAGCTTGAGCATGGGCCGCGCGGCGGCGATGAGCTCAACCTGATCGAGCCGGGCAAGAACTATGGCTGGCCGCTGGTTTCCTATGCGGTGAACTACAACGGCGTGCCCATTGCCAGCCCGGATACGCGAACGGACCTCACCAAGCCCGTGATCTACTGGACGCCTGTCTTCGCGCCGGGCAGCCTGATGTTCTACAGCGGCGAGATGTTTCCGCAGTGGAAGGGCTCAGCGTTTGCGTCCGGCCTGCTGACCCGTGCCCTGCACCGGATCGAGGTGAACGGCGCGAGCGCCACGCCTGCCGAGCACTGGACGGTAGGCTTTCGTGTCCGCGACGTGGCGCAGGCGCCGGATGGTGCGCTGTGGCTGATCGAGGACGACCGCAAGGGCGGTCTGTATCGGCTCACACCGAAGTAGGCAGCTGGAGGATGGTTGCCGCGCTGGGCACGGCCTGCGGGCACAGGCCCGGCGCTGGCAGCGCCACCTGCCATCAAAGGCTCAGGTCCATGCCCAGCATGGTGGCCAGGCCGAAGGTGAAGAGCAGCACGCACAGCAGCAGCAGCGTGAAGACGGCAACGATCTTGCCGCTGGCAACGAGCAACTCGCGCCGGCTCGCCCCCTTCTTCTTGCCCTGGTCGTAATGCCACTTGATGGCGAAGAACATGGCCGTGCCGAACACGAGCACCTTGAAGGTGACGAAGACTATGGGGACCCAATCGATCATTTTGAGAGCTTCCAGCCAATGACTTGGCACTGTCCATGGTGGGGAGCCTCCCTCCCGGACATGGGAGGCGAGAGCGTCAGCGACGGCCATGCAAGCACGGTGCTGCCACACCTTGTGGCGCATACTACCCAAAAGCAATTTCCATACATGAACCCATACGTTGCCGCTTAAATCCATGCAAGATGAGCCTTTGCCCCTCTGGTTGCCGCAACTGGCCGTGCAGGGCGGCCCCCGATTCCTGCAGATCGCCGATGCCTTGCAGGCAGCCTTGGCAGACGGATCGCTGAAGCCCGGTGACCGCCTGCCCCCACAACGCCGGCTGGCGGCCCAGCTGGATGTGGACCTGACGACGGTCACGCGCGCCTACGACGAAGCCAGGCGCCGCCAGCTGCTGGAGGGACGCGGCGCCAGAGGCACCTATGTCGCGGCGCCCAAGGTGGAGCTGAACGCCGTGCTGGACCTGAGCATGAACACCCCGCCACCGCCGGCTGGCGTGGACCTGGACGACATGTTGAAGCAGGGCCTGTCGCAAGTGCTGATGGGTGCGGATGCCCAGTTGCTGATGACCTACCACCTGGGCGGGGGAAGCGACTCCGACCGCAAGGCGGGCGCCAGGTGGCTGCAGCCCATGTTCGGAGATGTGGATGCCCGGCAGCTGGTGGTCTGCCCGGGCGCGCAGGCGGCGATTGCCGCCCTGGTGCTTGCGCTGACGGAGCCGGGCGATGTGATCCTGACCGAGCCCACCAGCTATCCCGGCCTGCGTGCCGCAGCTGCCCAGTTCGGCCGGCGCATCATTGCGGTGCAAGCGGACAGCCAGGGGATCATGCCCGAGCGGCTTGAGCAGGCATGCCGACAGCACAGGCCCGGGCTGGTCTACCTGAACCCGACGCTGCAGAACCCGACCGCCATCACGCTTGCCGAGGACAGGCGCCAAGAGATCGCCAGCATCGCAAAGCGCTGCCATGTGCGCATCGTCGAGGACGATCCCTACTGGCTGCTGGCCGATGCCCCGCCGCCGCCGATCGCCAGGTTTGCCCCGGAGCAGGTGTACTACATCTCCACCCTCTCGAAATGCCTGACGCCCGGTTTGCGGGTGGCCTTCGTGCTCCTGCCTGACCCGCACGAGCGCCAGCGTTTCCTGGTCGCGCTGAGATCGTTTGCGCTGATGGCCACGCCGCTGACGGCCGCCCTGGCCACGCAGTGGATCCTCGACGGTTCGGCCGGAAAATTGATGGAAGGCGTGCGCAAGGAGGCGCGCCTGCGCCACCGGATGGCCAGGGATGTGCTGGCCGGCCGGTACAGCGGCGCGGGAGACGGCCTGCATGTATGGCTGGAGCTGCCGAGTTACTGGAGCCCCTCGCAGCTTGCGCGTGCCGCCGACAGCGAGGGCATCGCCGTCACGCCGGCGCAGGCCTTTGCCACCGGCAGCGAATCCGTGAATGCCATCCGCATCTCCCTGGGCAGCATCAAGGAACGTGGGCGCCTGCAGGCGGGCCTTCAACGGCTGTCGCATCTGCTTGCGCGCCTGCCCGAGTCGTTCAGCGCCGCCGTGGTCTAGTGGTTCAGCGCGCATCGAGGCGTGAGGCGTGAGGCGTTGCGCCGATGGGTTGCCACAACGGCTCAAGGCGCCCCGGCAACCCGGGGGGTGCACGCCCTTGAAAGCAGGCCTGGGCATGGCTCGCTGGCCGTTCAAGGCTCCAGAGCGAAGTCCACCGCCGCCTGCGCATGCAGGGCGGTGGTATCCAGCACGGGCACAGGGCAATGCTCCTGCTGCACCAGCAGGCTGATTTCCGTGCAGCCCAGCACCATGGCCTGCGCGCCCTGCCCGGCCAGCTGCGCCATGATGCGCTGATAGGTGCGCCGCGACTCTTCAAGAATCCGGCCCGTGCACAGTTCCTCGTAGATGATGCGGTGCACCTCGGCGCGGTCTGCCTCCTGCGGCACCAGCACCTCCAGACCCTGCTGCTGCAGCCGCTCGCGCAGGAAGGGCTGCTCCATGGTGAAGCGTGTGCCCAGCAGCCCCAGCTTCCGGTAGCCGCGTGTGCGGGCTGCGTCGGCTACCGGGTCGGCAATGTGAAGAAAAGGGATGCGCACCGCTGCCGCAATGCGGTCTGCCAGCTTGTGCATGGTGTTGGTGCACAGCAGCACGCCGTCCGCCCCGCCCTGCTGCAGCCGCCGGGCGGCATCCTCCAGCAAGGCGGCGGCGTCGTCCCATCGGCCTTCATGCTGGGCCTGCTCGATGGGGCCAAAATCCACGCTGTACATGAGCAGTTTTGCGGAGCGCAGCGGACCCAGCCTGTCACGCACGCCCTGATTGATGAGCCGGTAGTACTCGGCGCTGGACTCCCAGCTCATGCCACCGATGAGACCGATGACGCGGTGAATTTCCGTGTGGTTTGAGTTCATGCCCGCAGTGTGCTTCATGGAATGCCATGCGCCCACCGCCCGCGTCGAGGCCTTGCGCCCGGTGTACCGCCCTGTCCTGGAGCGCATGGCGGCCGAGTTTGCACAGCCGTTGAGCATTGCCCGGCTGGCACGGATGATCCATCGCACGCCGTTGCAGTTTCTGCGCGAGTTTTCCCAGCTGCTGGGCATGACGCCGCATGCCTTTCTTGTGGAAACCCGCGTACAGGCGGCCCGCTCCATGATGCGGGCAGACACCCATTCCCTGGCGGGTATCGCCCACGATTGCGGCTTCAGCCATCAGTCGCACATGGGCGCCGCTTTCCGCAAGACTCTGGGGTTGACGCCCAGCCAGTACCTGGCCCGCATTCGTCACACGGGCAAGCAATGACCGATGGAGCACCTGAGACAGCCACAGCCATAGCCACAGCCAGGACACAGGGCTTGACGGGCTTTCCAGGGAGTGCCGGGCCCTTTCAGCTGCCCGTGTTGGATTTTCATAACTATTGTCAATCCGAACAGACGGACTCGACCTGCGCACTTCAACCGCGCATACTTAAGTCTGTTCTTCTCACTACTGCTTTGGGTTGCAAACGGGGTTGCCACTGAGGTTGCAACTGGAGGTGCGATTGGGATTTTCTATCGCGTGGCAGCCACGATTTGCCGCGTATCGCTCAATGGAGCGGGTTAATGATAATTCATTCCTTTTATCAATTCATATCGCACCGCTTGGCCATCGCACTCGGAACCTAGGATAGCCAGCCCGCAGGCAGCGTGTGAATTCAATGTGCGTACACATCTGATAGAGCAGATCAACGAAATGACCCTTCGTAAATCCACATTCGCACCTTTGAGCAGAATTTTTGCTTTTGCCATTGAACTGGATGGAATCGACCGTGTTCTGTCTGTCGTTCGTCGGCATCTCGGCATGGATGTCGCCTTTGTGGCCCGATTCCGGGAAGAGGATCGGGTGCTGGAGCATGTGGACGAGAGCACTGCCGGGGTGATTTTCCAGCATCAGAAGATTCCATTGAGCGAGGGCTATTGCCAGAAAGTGGTCAATGGCGAATTGCCGGAGTTGATTCCCGACACCTCCCTGTTGGCCGCTGCCCAGGAGATACCGGAAACGCACACCATTCCTATCGGCTCGCACCTGAGCGTTCCCATCCGCCTGGATGACAACCAATTGTTCGGCACCTTGTGCTGCTTCAGCCACCAGCCCAATCCTGCGCTGAATGTGCACGATATGTCACTGCTGCGGGCATTCTCCGATTTATTGGGACTTCATTTCAGTGCGACTTCTGCCGTCCGGCATGCAAGAGACAAAGTGACTCACGAAATTCGACTTGCAATGCAAGGCAATGCGCTGCGCCCCGTATTTCAGCCCGTATACACCGTCGCGACCGGAAAGCTGCACGGTTTCGAATGTCTGTCACGCTTTGACCTGGAGCCACGTCGCCCGCCCGACCAGTGGTTCAAGGCAGCGCACGAGGTGGGGCTGGGGCTAGAGCTGGAGCGCCATGCGATCGATACAGCGCTTGGCGCACTTGGCAGCCTGCCCACCGACTGGCTGCTCGCCGTCAACTGTTCGCCGCAGCTGATCCAGTCGGGGCAGTTGCCCAGGCTTCTGGGTTCGGACCGGGATCTCTCGCGCGTGACGCTGGAAATCACGGAGCATGCCGCCGTGGATGACTACAGGGCTTTGGCCGATGCACTGGCGCCGCTGCGGCGCCGGGGCGCGACCTTGGCAGTAGACGATGCGGGGGCCGGCTACTCCAGCATGCGGCACATACTGCATCTGCAACCAGACATGATCAAGCTGGACATGAGCATCACGCACGATGTCGATACCGACCGCAGCCGCCGTGCGCTGGCCAAGGGCCTCACGAGCTTCGCGCACGAGATAGGAAGCGTGGTGGTTGCCGAGGGTGTGGAGACAGCCGAGGAATTCAACACTCTGGCGAGCCTGGGCGTGGATTTGGCCCAGGGCTACTTTTTTGCCAAGCCGATAGGGCCGCAAGAGGCGCTGGCAATGGGCGCTGCAATATAGACCACGATCTTCCAGCAGGCATCCTCGTCTGGCTGCCGGCCGCCTGTTGGCCGAAACCGCCGAAGGCAGTACCCAGCCACCAATTGACCGAAATCAAGCGCCACCGGCAATTGCGCCCGGCCGTCGCGCACCCGGCGCATAATCTTTCGCATTCTTTCCCCCAGCCCATCCGCCATTGCAGGTCTGCATGCGGCAGGCGCGCCCAGCGGCCATCGCGGCGCTCCAGCATTTCCCCAGACTTCCAGCAAGTGCCTCTCGGCAGGCGGCCATGGGCATGCCTACGGTGAACCCAGATGGAAGTTTTGCAGCAACTCGAACCCCTCATGCGCGAGATCATCGCGCCCCAGGCCGCGCAGATTGACGAGCAGGCGCGCTACCCGCGCGCTGCGCTGGATGCGCTGGCCGCAGCCGGCCTGCTGGGCCTGATCAGCGCCAGCGAGGTGGGCGGCCTGGGCAAGGGCCTGGCCGAGGCGGTACAGGTCATCGAACGCATTGCCCAGGACTGCCCCTGCACGGCCATGGTGCTGACCATGCACTACTGCGGCGTGGCACTGATCGAGCCCTTTGCCGATGACGAGGTGCGCCGCGACATTGCCGCCGGCCGCCACATCACCACGCTGGCCGTGTCCGAGGCCGGCTCGCGCAGCCATATCTGGGCACCCACGGGCACGGCCACCGCCGCTGAAGATGTCGTCCACCTGAATGCGCTCAAGAGCATGATCACCTCGGCCGGCGAGGCCGATTCCTATGTCTGGATCTCGCGCGCCACGCAGGGCGAGGGCAATACGCTGTGGCTGGTGGACAGCCGCCTGCCGGGGCTGTCCATTCCCGGGCGCTTCAACGGCATGGGGCTGCGCGGCAATGCGTCGTCGCCCATCGAGGCGCGCGATGTGGGCGTGCCGCGCGCCCGCATGCTGGGCGCCGATGGCGAGGGTGAGGCCGTGAAGGGCCGCCACCTGATGCCGTTTTTCCCCACGCTGATCGCCACCACCTCCATCGGCCTGATGCAGGGCGCACTGCGCCGCGCCGTGGCCCATGTGGCCGGCACGCGCTTTGCGGAAAGCGGCAGCTCGCTGGCCGACCTGCCCACCATCCGCGCCTACCTGGCCCGCGCCCAGCTGCGCCTGGAGCAGGCGCGCCTGCTGCGCGACGACACCGTGGCCGCCGTGCAGGCCGCCCGCCCCGACACGCGCACGCGCCTGCTGCAGACCAAGGCCGCCGCCGCCGAAGCCGCGCTGGAGGTGACCGACATTGCCATGCGCGTGTGCGGCGGCGCCGCCTTCCGCAAGGAGCTGGGCATAGAGCGCCTGTTCCGCGATGCGCGTGCCGCCTCGGTCATGGCGCCCACCACCGACGTGATCTACGACATGCTCGGCAAGGCCATGTGCGAAGCCGCTGCCTGAACCTGCGCCGCAGATCCTGCCAATAGCCTCAACCCCCTTCCCCATCCAGCAAAGGACTTCCGCATGACGACAACCGCCCCCGTGATCAAGCTCGGCGCCGTGGCCTACGCCCCCAAGGTGATCACCATCTGGGAAGGCTTCAAGGCGTATTTCATCGAGCGCGGCTGCTACTTCGACTACGTGCTCTATTCCAACTACGAGTCGCTGACCGAGGCGCTGATCGCAGGCGATGTGCACCTGGCCTGGAACTCGCCGCTGGCCTTTGTCCGCGCCGACCGCATGGCCCGCGCACGCGGCCTGCGCGTGGAGTCCATCGCCATGCGCGATACCGACCTGGACCTGCATTCGCTGCTGGTCGTGCCCGCCGACAGCCCCATCCAGAGCGTGCAGGACCTGCGCGGCAAGACCGTGGGCTTCGGTGCGGTGGACTCGCCCCAGGCCACGCTGATCCCGCTGGACCATCTGCGCCAGGAAGGGCTGCTGGCCGGGCGCGACTACACGGCGCGCCGCTTTGACGTGCTGGGCGGCAAGCATGGCGACCACATCGGCGGCGAGCGCCTGGCCGCCGCCGCCATGGTGGCCGGCGAGATACAGGCTTCATGGATGGTGGGCAAGAACTACCAGGCCTTTGCGCGCGAAGGCACGCTGCCGGCCGGCGGCACGCGCGTGCTGGCCACCTCGGGCGCGTTCGACCACTGCAACATGACGGCCGGCCCGCACATCGATGCCGAACGCGCCGCCGCCTTCCGCGACATCCTGCTGGCCATGTCCTGGGACGACGCGGCCGTGCGCCCGCTGCTGGAACTGGAAGGCCTGAAGGTCTGGCACCCGGGCCGCGGCACGGGCTACGGCCTGCTGGAGCGCGCGGTGACGGACGAGGCCTTCTACGACGCCGAAGGCCGCATCACCGTGCAGGACTACCGTTACTGATACGCGCCATGGCCATGCCTGATTCCGACAGCGGCACCCTGCACGCCTCCACCCTGCACGCCGCCACCCTGCCTGTCATCGACCTGCAGGGCCTGGGCTTCGATGCCGGCGCCCATCTTCTGGTCAAGCACGCGCTGGCCGCCCTGCCCGTGGGCGGGCAGCTGCGCGTGACTGGCAGCGCGCCGGGCTGGCAGGCCCAGCTGTCGGGCTGGTGCAGCGACCAGGGCCACGGCCTGCGCTGGGAGGATGGCGCGGGTGCTGCACAGGCCATGGCCATCGTGGCGCGCGGCAGCGCGCAGTCCGGGCGCTGGCGCGGCGCGGCGCACACGGGCCGCAGCGATGCACGCTCGGGCGACGGTGCCGTGGCCGCGCAGGCCCAGCCTTTCTGGGGCCTGGCCGCGCGTGGCGCGCAGGTGGAAGCCGGGGCGCCGGCCTTCCATTTCCGGCTCAGCGACAAGCTGCAGGTCTGGACCGACAGCGCCGCCGACCTCTACGCTCAGGCCGTGGCCGCGCAGTGGAATGCCGACACCGACATCGACTGGTGCGATGCACCCGAGCTGCCCGCGCCCGTGGAAGACGCCATCGTGCAGCTCATGACCTACATGGTGGAGAACGAGAACGCGGCCCTGCTGGTGCCTGCGCGCTTTCTGGGCCAGCTGCACCCGCACTACCGCGAGCTGCAGGCGGCGCTGGCCATCCAGGTGGCCGACGAGGCGCGGCACATCGATGTCTTCACGCGCCGCATCCGCCGCCACGGCCGCGAGCCCGCGCTGTCCACGGCGGGTGGACAGGCCTCGCTCAAGAGCCTGCTGGACGAGACGGATTTTTCCGTGGCGGGCTTTTTGCTGTCGGTGCTGGGCGAAGGCACCTTCGTGCACCTGCTGCAGTTCCTGCAGACCGAGGCGCCCGACCCCCTCACACGCCAGATCTGCCGCCTGGCCGCGCGCGACGAGGCGCGCCATGTGGCCCTGGGCATGTCCCACCTGCTGTACCGCCTGCAGCACGAGCCCGGCTTCCAGCACCAGCTGGCCCAGGCCGTGGAGCAGCGCTTCGACAACCTGGCCGGCACCTCGGGTCTGAACGAGGAAGTCTTCGACGCCCTGATCCTCATCGCCGCCGGCGCCCTCACCCCCGAAGCCCTGGCCCGCGGCGCCGCCCGCGTGCAGCAGCTCATGCGTGACATGGCCGACGGCCGGTTTTCCAAGCTGCTGCGGCTGGGGTTCGAGCGTGGGCATGCGGAGCGGCTGGCTTCGCTGCATACGCGCAATTTCATGTAGGCACGAGAAACGGACCCGATGGCCACAGGACCAGCGCCGGTCAATCCACGATCAATTTGCTGTTGGTCAGCAGCTGCGTGATGATCTGCTGATCCGTGGCGGCACCGGAATAGCCGCCCCCTGATCTCCCAGCGACCAGACAAAGACATCCACAAAGCTCCCCCTCACCGCAGCCGCGCCAACCGCCTGCCGAACTGCTTCAACTCCAGCGCGGCAGCCTGCGCCACGCGTCCTGCATCGCTTTCGCCATCAGCCGCCCCGGCCACGGCCAGCACCGCCAGCCGGCTCTGGTAGCGCGATTGCTGCAGCGGCCTGAACACCAGCTTGCCCCGGTACAGCGAGGCAAAGGACGAGGGGACGATGGCCACGCCCAGGCCGCAGGCCACCAGGGCGAGCACGTTGACGAACTGGCCGGCCTCGTGGCGTATGGAGGGGGTGAAGCCCGCGTCCAGGCACAGGGCCACGGTGCGGTCGAAGTAGTCGGCGTCCTCGTAGCGTGCAAAGCCCACGAAGGGCTCATGCGCAGCCGACTGCAGCGGTAGCGCGCCTTCGCCAGCCGCCAGCGGGTGGGACGGCGCCATGGCCAGGCAGTAGGGATCGTCCATGCCGGCCACTTCCTCGGCCAGTGGCTCGCCCTTGCCGGGGCGCCCGAAGCCCAGGTCCAGCTCTCCGGCGCGCAGGGCGCGCAGTTGCTGCGAGGTGATCATCTCGCGGGCTTCCACGCGCAGGTTCCAGCCGGCGTCGGCAATGCGGCGCAGCAGGCCGGGCAGCACCGAGTGCATGGCCGACGGAACCAGGCCCAGGCGAACCACGCCCTGGCGGCTTTGCTGGCGTTCGCGGGCGCGCAGCGGGGCCTGCTGGGCGCGCGCAAGAATGGCGCGCGCGTCTTCCAGCAGGGACTCTCCCGCAGGCGTGAGCCGCACGCCGCGCGGCAGCCGTGTGAACAGCGCGGCGCCCACCTCTTCCTCCAGCTGCTTGAGCTGGGCCGACAGCGGCGGCTGGGCAATGAAAAGCTTGCGAGCGGCGCGGCTGACGTTGCCCTGCTCGGCCACGGCGACGAAATAGCGCAGATGGCGCAATTCCATAGGTGTTCACCCTTTGAAAACATACTTGCTTCGTATGCTTCAGATACTAATTCAGTCTTGGACATACCTCTGGCGTATGGAGACACTGCCGCCATCGCCAATTTCCAACGGGCCAGCGGCCCCCACGCCATGCAAGCACTGCGCAAGACCGAGCCGAGCCACGGCCTGACACTGACCCAAGCGGACATGCCCGCGCCCGGCCCTGGCGAAGTGCTGCTGCGCGTGCATTCGGCCGGTGTGTGCGGCACCGATCTGCACATTGCCGAATGGACCCGCAGCTACCACTTCCTGACCCCCGCCCTGCCCGTGACGATCGGTCATGAGTTCAGCGGCGAGATTGCCGCGCTGGGCGAAGGTGCCGAGAACCTGGCCCCGGGCCTGACCGTGGGCCAGATGGTGGCCGTGCGGCCTTCGGTCACCTGCGGCCGCTGCGCGGCCTGCACCAGCGGCAACTTCGATGGCTGCACCACGCGGCGCGGCATTGGCGTGCTGCGCAATGGCGGCTTTGCCCCTTGGGCCGCCGTGCCGCTGCGCAACTGCGTGCCGGTCCCGGCCGGTGTGCAGGGCGATGTGGCCGCGCTGGCCGAGCCGCTGACCGTGAGCCATGAGGCCGTGCGCACGGCCGGCGTGCGCCCCGGCCACCGCGTGCTGGTGCTGGGGCCGGGCAACATCGGCCAGGGCATTGCGCTGTTCGCGCGGGCCGCAGGCGCCGCCCAGGTGGTGGTGGCCGGGCATGGCGATGCGCCGCGGCTGGCGGTGTTGCGCGCCATGGGCTTTGACGATGTGCTGGACTTCGAGGGCAGCGATATGGATGCGGCCCTTGCCCCCTATCTGGCCCGGGGCCGGTTCGATGCCGTGATCGAGGCCACGGGCGCGGCCGCCGTGATTGCGCCGGCGCTGCGCGCACTCAAGGTGCATGGCGTGCTGGTGATCACGGGAATCCATGCAGCGCCCGTGCCCATCGACCTGACGGCGCTGGTGCGCAACCACCAGGAGCTGCGCGGCTCCTACCGCGCGCCCGAGAGCGCCTGGCCCGAGGTCGTGCGCTTCATGCAGGAGCACCAGCCCCTGCTGCGCCAGATGATCACGCACCGCGTGCCGCTGTCGCGTGCCGAGGAAGGCTTTGCGCTGGCGCGCGCGCGCCATGCCAGCAAGGTGCTGGTGCAGCCGGAGCACCAGGCATGAGTGGCAGCAACGCCTTTCTTGCGCTGTGGAACGGACTGGACCGCAGCGATGCGCGTGAGGAATACGAGGCCTGGCACGCCATGGAACATGTGCCCGAGCGCGTGGGCCTGCCGGGATTTCTGTGGGCGCGCCGCTATGTACGCGGTTCGAATACAGGCGGCTCGGATACAGGCCGCTCGGATGCAGGCGGTGAGCCATCTGCCGCAGGCAGCAGCTACTTCACGGTCTATGGATTGCAGGGGCTGGATGCGCTGCAGACGGCGCAGTATGCCGATGTGATCGCCCATCCCACGCCCTGGTCCGCCCGCATGCGGCCCCGGCTGAGCGCCTTTGTACGCCGGCCCTGCGCGCTGGTGGCCACGGCAGGCGCCTCCACCGCCGCGCACCTGGTGGCGGTGCGCGCCACCACCGCCGACCTGCCCGGCTGGTCCGCCGCAGCCACGCAGGCGCTGGCCGAGGCCGAGGACAGCGCCCTGCTGGTGCGCGCCAGCGCGGGCGCCGTGCCGCCCGCGCTGGACCTGGCCTACCCCGTGGGCGGCGAACGCATTGCCCAGGCCGTGGCCGGCCAGACCACGGTGGTGCTGCTGGCCGAGCATTGCACGGCCGAGGGCGCGCGCCAGGGTGCGCAGTGGCTGCTGGAGCGGCTTGCGCCCTGGAGCCTGCCGGGCGCGCAGGCCGAATCCTTTGTGCTGCAAAGCCAGGCGGTGCGCGGCGACCTGCCTGCGGATGTGTCACAGCGCCCGCACTCCCGATTGCCGCCGCGCCTGGGGCCCATGAACCGGTATTTTTCGCGCTGAAGCCAGATTGCAGATGAACATTCCAGGAGACAAGAACATGAACAAGCCCCAGACAAGCAGGCAGCCGCTGCTGCAGCCGTCAACGCGCCGCGCCGCCCTGCTGTGGTGCGCTGCCGCGCTCTCGCCGGTCTTCCCCGCCCATGCCGCAGGCGACAAGGATGCGTGGCCCACGCGCCCGCTGCGCTTGATCGTGGGCTATGCCAGCGGCTCCTCGCCCGACGTGCAGGCGCGCCTGCTGGCCGAGCCGCTGGGCCGCGCCCTGGGCCAGCCCGTAGTGGTAGAGAACAAGGGCGGCGCCAGCGGCAACATCGGCGCCGATGCCGTGGCCAAGGCCGGCGACGGCCATACGCTGGGCGTGATCGGCAACGGCCCGCTGACCAGCTCCAAATACCTCTACGCCCGGCTGCCCTACGACCCGGGGCGGGACTTTGCGCCCATCGCCATGATCGGATCGGCGCCGCTGGTCTGGGTGGCGCCGCGCGCCGCCGCCACCGATACGGCGGCCTACCTGCAGTCCCTGCGTTCCGAGAACGGGCAGTTCAACTTCGGCTCGGTCGGCAAGGGCTCGGGCACGCACCTGGGGGCCGAACTGATCAAGGAATCCATGGGCCTGCGACTGGCCCATGTGCCCTACAACGGCGGCCCGGCCGTGGTGAACGCCCTGCTGGGCGACCAGGTACAGATGGCGCTGCTGCCGGCCTCCACCGTGATGCCGCTGGTGCAGTCGGGCAAGCTGGCGGCGCTGGCCGTGACCTCCAGCGAACGCAGCCCGCTGGCGCCCGGCGTGCCGTCCATGCGCGAGATCGGTGCGGGCGCGGTGGACATCGAGGTGTGGAATGCCGTGATGGCGCCGGCCTCCATGCCCGCAGCCCACCGTGCCCGGCTGTCGCAGGCGCTGGAGCGCATCCTGCATTCGCCCGAAGTGCGCGACAAGCTGCTGGCCCAGGGCTGGCGCGTGGACGATGTCGGCCCCGCCGCCCTGTCCGCACGCATGGCGCAGGACAACCGCACCTACGGCGCGCTGATCGCCAAGAAGAACATCCGGCTCGACTGAGCGGACAACGCCAATCGAGGCAGCACGGGGCAGCGCCAGGCGGCACCAGGCAACACCAGGCAGCAAGCAACGGCCAGCGCCCCATTTTTTCCATACCCCATAGAGGAGACATCATGAATACCTTGCAACGAGGAGGCTGGGCCGTGGGCGCCGCAGCCCTGGCCCTGGCAAGCCAGGTGCATGCGCAGGCACAGGCACAGGCACAAGCGCAGACATCGGCCCCGCCCGCGATCCCCAGCAGCAGCGTGACGCTGTACGGCGTCGTGGACATGGCGGTGGAGTCGGCGCGCACGGGCAATGGCGGCCTGCAGCGGCTGGAAAGCGGCGTGATCGCCGGGTCGCGCTGGGGCCTGCGCGGCACGGAGGACCTGGGCGGCGGCCAGCGCGCGCTCTATGTAGTGGAGGCCGGATTCAACGGCGACACGGGTGCCAGCGGCCAGGGCGGCCTCGCCTTTGGTCGCCAGGTCTTCGTGGGCCTGGGCGGCGGCTGGGGCCAGCTCACGGCCGGGCGCCACTACACCACGCTGCACACCTCGCTGGCCAGCTATGCGCTCACCGGCCTGATCTGGGGCAACGCGGCCAACTATTTCCGCGACGGCACGGTGCTGCGCGCCAGCAATTCGCTGCGCTACCAGTCGCCGAACATGGGCGGCTTCACGGTGCGCGGCATGTATTCGTTCGGCGAGGCGGCGGGCTCCAGCGTGGCCAGCCTGTACGGCGGCTCCGTGGACTATGCGGCCGGGCCCTGGGCACTGGGTGCATCGTGGATGCAGCGGCGTACCACGGCCGTGAATACCGACCGCTATGCGCTGCTGGGCGCGGCCTATGACTTCGGCGTGGCGCGCGCCGCGCTGCTGCTGTCCACGCGGCGCGACGACCTGCCTGCCGCCACCAGCGGCCAGGGCCGTTTCTACGAGGCCAGCGTGACCGTGCCCATGGGCATGGCGGGGCAGTGGCTGCTGTCCTATGGCGCCTACCACGGACAGGCTCGCGCCCAGAGCGATGCGCGTGCGCTGAGCGTGCGCTACGACCACTCGCTGTCCAAGCGCACCAAGCTCTATGCGGGCGTGGGCCGCATCCACAACGAGGCAGGCGCCGCCTTCACCATCAACACCGCCAGCAATGCGGGGCCGGTGGTCCAGGCAGGCAGCCGGCCCAGCTCGGTGGTGCTGGGCATATCGCACGCCTTCTGATTGCCGGGGCAGGCGCGGCCAGCGCCTGCCATGCCGACAGGGCGGCCCGGCTGGAGTCTGGCCGTTGTAACAACCCCATGGAACCCAGGGAATATTTCCCCTATTTGAATGGATTTTTCCAATCAGAAAAAGTCTGTCCAATCAGCGAATTAGGCGATTCGCAAGAGAGAAAGTTTCGCAAAAAGACAAGTGCCTGCGCGATCCGGCAAGAAAAATAAAATCCAAATGTAAACAATTGTTTATCTGGCCTGTAAGATTCTTCCAGTCAATCAGTGTTTCCCCAGGAGAGTGTTGTGAAGCACCTTGCCGATGCATTCATCGGGAAAATGCATCGCACCCGCCTGGCCATTGATTTTTTCATATAAGAATTCTTACTCATTCAATCTTTTGACGCACCACATCCACGGCCACCAAGATGAGAGCGCATCCAGATTATGGAGAATAATATCCGCCCATCACCAGCAAGCCGATACTGGATATAACAAGATCAGCCGGGCCGAGGAATTGCTACAGGCCTGCAAATGGCCAGAGCCTTCCATATATCCCCTGCTGGTGCTCAGATATGTGCAGGAAGCACAGGCCATTTTCGAGCTGCACCGCATGCCTGACCGCGTGGTCTCATGCCGCATTGCAGCCGCCTTCATCCATTGCCAGCTGGGCGAAGAGCGCAATGCGATTGCACTGGCCACTGCGGCAATGGCCAATCCCGCGCTGCTGCAGCCGGAATCCATGGCCTGCGCCACCTATGTGAGGGCGCTGGCGCACAGCCGGCTGGGCGAGCTCGATACCGCCTTGCAATTGATCGAAGGCAAGGACCATGATTTCGCATTGATGGCGCCGGGCATCACGCCCTGGCTGTCCGCCCTGATCAATTGGGCCAGGGCGCAGATCCTGTGGAAGATCTATCTCTACAAGAACCACCAGAGTCTGTGGTGCGGTCCGCCCCCGGATTCAGGCCTGGTCCAGCTCGGTGCCGCCGCCCCCGACAGCGCCGACCTGCAGGCGCTGCTGGAGCGGGTCGGCCGCCAGCTGCCAACGGGCCTGGCCTGGCCCTACAGCGATTTGCTGCAGCTCTCGGTCAAAGGGCTGGATGCGGGTCGCCGCGAAGCCGCTGGCGTGATCCGTGCCATTGAACGCATCGGCGTCCGCCACCAGATCAAGAACCCGCCGATTGCCGGCTGGGCCTGGCTGAGCAGCGCACTGGTGCACTGCAGCAAGCGCCAATATGCCCAGGCCCTGCAGGCGGTGATGCTGGCAAAGTCCACGGCCCAGACCTACCAGCTCGAAGGCCTGTGCCGCAATGCCCTAGTCTACGAGTACCACATACAGGAAACGCAGGGCGATTTTGCAGGCGCCCTGTCCACGCTGAAGGCGCTGAACATCATGCGGCTCAAGAGCATGGCCATCAGCCCCTATCTGGAGAAATCCAGATTCACGGCCATGGACGAGGCACGGCTGCACGATCTGGAACCCGCCTATGTCAAGCGCGCCCTCCAATACATACAAGAAAACCTGGACAAGAAACTACCGATCCAGACCATTGCCGACCATTGCCGCGTCAGCCGGCGCACTTTGGAGGTTTCCTTTCGCAACAGCCGGTCGTGCAGTATCGGTGAATATATAAGGCAAAGCCGTATCCATCTTGCGGCCGAATCGCTGCTGACCACCGACCAGAGCATAGGACAGATTTCCTCGCAGCTTGGTTATTCCTCGCTCTCGTCATTTTCCAGAGATTTCTCCGGACATTATGGAATACCGCCGTCTGTCTGGGTGCGCCATCATCGATTGGCGTGATCCGGATTTTTATGCGATGCGGCCCGATTGTGTGGCACGCAGCCATATTGAATACAGAAAGGAATACGCATGAAATACCTGAAAAACATGAAGACGGGCTCCATGTTGGGTCTGGGATTTTCGATTCTGATTGCCATCGCGCTGTCGATTGCGCTGTATGGCCGCGCCCAGCTGGTACAGGCCTCCGATGATGTGGCCTACCTGGCCGACAAGCGGATCACCAGCCTGCTCCGGCTGGTGGAGATCAAGGGCTCGGTGGAGTTCATCTTTCGCGGCGTGCGCAGCATGGCGTTGATGGAGGACGCCGGGGAAAAGAAGCTGGCCAAGGCCGCGCTGGATGCACAGCGCCAGAAGATCAGCCAGTTGATGGAGAAATTCCGCGAAGGCCTGAGCACACCGCAGGGCGTTGCGCTGTACGACAACATGAAGAACGCGCGCATTGCCTATCTGCCGCTGCTCGACCAATTCATGGAGGCGGCCACGCGCCACGACCTGCAGGCCGTCTCGGCCATGCTTGGCGAAAGCGGGGAGTTCCGCAAACGCCAGGACGCGTTCTTCAACTCCATCAATGACATCCTGGCTCACCAGCAGGTGCGCGCCACGGAAACGGCGCAGGCCTCCGAGGACAAATCCCTGGCTGCCGGGCGGCTGATGCTGTCCCTGGCGCTGGCCGCACTGGCCATAGGCGCGCTGGTGGGCTGGGCCATCACGCGGCGCATCACGGGCCTGCTGGGCGGGGAGCCCGCCTACGCGGCGCAGATCACGCAGGAAGTCGCCAGAGGCAACCTGGCGGTGGCCGTGGCGCTGCGGCCCGGTGACACCACCAGCCTGCTGGCGGCGCTGAACTCCATGCGCGCCAGCCTGGCAGACATCGTCAGCCAGGTGCGCCACAGCAGCGAATCGATTGCCACGGGCGCCAGCCAGATCGCCTCCGGCAATGCCGACCTGAGCGCTCGCACGGAGGAGCAGGCCGCCAACCTGGAGGAGACGGCCGCCTCCATGGAGCAGATGACCGCCACCATTCAGCAGAACGTGGACACGGTGCGCAGTGCCTCGGGCCTGGCCCAGTCGGCCAGCGCCACAGCCGTGCACGGCGGCGAGGTGGTGCATGGCGTGGTCAGCACCATGGAGGACATCACGCACAGCTCGCGCAAGATCGAGGAAATCATCGGCGTGATCGACGCCATTGCGTTCCAGACCAACATCCTCGCGCTCAACGCCGCCGTGGAGGCCGCGCGTGCCGGGGAACAGGGCAAGGGCTTTGCGGTGGTCGCCTCGGAGGTGCGCTCCCTGGCCCAGCGCTGCGCCAACGCGGCCAAGGAAATCAAGGGCCTGATCAGCGAGAGCGTGGGCAAGGTCGCCGCCGGCTCCCGCCAGGTGGCCGAGGCCGGCAGCACCATGAACGACATCGTCACCCAGACGCACCGCGTGGCCGAACTGATCTCCGACATCGGTGCCGCCACGCAGGAGCAGTCCCAGGGCGTGACCCAGGTCAGCGACGCCGTGCAGCAGCTCGACCAGGTGACGCAGCAAAACGCCTCCCTGGTGGAAGAGTCTGCCGCTGCCGCCGACAGCCTGAACAAGCAGGCGGCGCAGCTGGTGCAACTGGTCAGCGTGTTCCGCCTGGATGAGAACACGACCCGCCCGCAGGCCGCCCTGTCCAAGTCCACGCCGGTGGCAGCGGCCGTGCCGGCGCGCGCACAGACCGCCAGGCCGTCTCCAGCGCTGGCCCCCGCCGCGCCCCGTACCAAGCACCTGCGTGCGGCAGCGGCGGCGGCCTCCAGCGCGCCTGTGGCGCTGCCTGCCAGGACCACGGCACCCCGCCGCGCCACGGCAGCCGAGATGGCGGAGGAGTGGGAGCAGTTCTAGAACAGGCTCAGCGCATCACCAGGCCGCCATCGACGAACAGTACCTGCCCCGTCATGAAGCCGCTCAGTTCCGAGGCCAGGAACAGCACCGGCCCCGCCACGTCTTCGGGGCTTGCCAGGCGGCGCAGCGGCGTGGCGGCCATCAGAGATTCTCGGAAGGACTCGCGCGTGTCCTGCGTGCCCTGCGTGGGATAGACCAGGCCAGGCGCCACGCAGTTGACGCGTATGCCCACGGGCCCCAGCTCGCTGGCCAGGTTGCGGCTGAAGGCCACCAGCGAGGCCTTGGCCGTGGTGTAGTCGTGGTAGGGCACGACGGGGTGCTCCACCAGGTTGCTGGCGATGTTGACGATGCTGCCCCGCGCACGCTGGCGCATCTGCGGCAGCACGGCGCGGCAGACGTTGAAGGCCGCGCCCACGGCACCGTCGTACTGGGCCTGGTAGTCGCTCCATTGCAGGTCGTCGAAGCGGCGGCGGCGCTCGGGGTCGAAGGCGTAGGGTTTGAAGGCGTTGTTGACCACGATGTCGATGGCGCCCGCCTCGCGCGCAATGGCCTCGGTCATGGCCTGGACGGCGGGCTGCGAGCCCACATCGGCCTTGATGGCCCAGGCATCGCCTCCGGCCTGCTTGCCCGCTGCCTGGCAGGCCGCCACGGTGCGGGCGGCGGCTTCGTCGTTGGACAGGTGGTTGACCACCACGGTGGCGCCCTCGCGCGCAAAGGCGGTGGCAATGGCCGCGCCTATGCCGCGGCCGGCGCCGGTGACCAGCACCACTTTGCCTTGCAGGCCCAGGGAAGACGGCTGTGCCATCTCAGGCCCCTGGCAGCAGGCTGGTGTCCACCACGTCGGACACCTTGATCTGCCTTTGCACCATGCCCAGCGCGCGGTAGGCGTCGGCGCCCTTTTGCAGGGCGGCCAGGTCGAAGCTGCCCAGCGGCTTGCCGGCCTGCAGCGGCTGCGAAGACGCATTGCGCAGGCGGATCACGTCCAGGTTGATATCGCGCTGGGTGCCGTCGATGGCGTGCTTGCCGGCCAGCGTGGCGGCTTCCTCGGGGTTGGCCATCATCCAGGCGGCGCTGTCGCGGTAGCCCTTGAGGAAGGCGCGCAACAGGTCCTTCTTGTCGCGCAGCGTGTCCTCGCGCACCACGAACATGTCGCTGGAGATGTTGAGGTGGTCGCGCACCTGCATCACATCGACCTCGCCAATGCCTTTGCGCAGGCCTACGGCCAGGCCGGTATCGGTGGCGGCCGTGGCATCGACCTGGCCCTGCATCAGCGGCGCGAAGTTGAGCAGGCCGGTGACGACGATGGTCACGTCCGACTCCTTGAGGCCGGCCTGGTGCAGCATCACCAGCAGGTTCTGGCGCGTGCCGCTGGACAGGCTGTAGACGCCGATCTTCTTGCCCTTGAGGTCCGCCGGCTTGCGGATGCCCGCCGACTTGAGCGAGACCACGTTGAACACGTTCTGCGGGTAGATGTCGTAGATGGCGACCAGCTTCTGGCCCTTGTCCAGCGCCATGAAGAAGGAGCCGGGGTCGGTGAAGGCCACATCGGCCTGGCCGCTGAGCATGTTGCGGATGGCGTCGCCGCCGCCCGCGCCGGGCAGGTAGGCCAGCTCCACGCCCTGGGCCTTGAAGAAGCCCTTGTCGGGCTCGGCCAGGATGTTGGTGATCTCGCTGATGGGCTTGCTCCAGCCCGCCAGGCGGATCTTGCCTTGCACAGGAGCGGCCAGGCAATTGCCGGCCAGCGCCAGGCCGGCAAAACCGGCAGAGGCGCCCAGCAGGCTGCGGCGGGTGAGGAAGGGGGATTGCGGAGTGTGCATGGCGCTTGGGGAAAAGGTTTCGGAAGTGTTCAGGATGGTCAGGCGGCGCGCGAGCGCAGCAGCCGGCGCTCCAGCACCAGGCAGGCCTGGTACAGCAGCAGGCCCATGGCGGCGATCAGCACCAGGGCCGCAAACATGAGGGTGGTGTCCATCATTCCCTGGGCGGCAATGACCACGGCGCCCAGGCCGCGGCTGGCGCCCATGAATTCGGCCACCACGGCGCCGACCAGGGCCAGCACCACGGCCACGCGCAGGCCCGCAAGAATGGCGGGCAGACCCGTGGGCAGCTTCAGGCGCAGCAGCGTCTGCAGCCGCGTGGCGCCCAGCATGCGAAACAGCTGCAGCCGCTGGGCATCGACCTGGCGCAGGCCGGTCAGGGTGTTTTCCATCAGAGGGAAAAAGCAGATCAGCGCGGTGATCAGCACCGTGGGCAGCATGCCGAAGCCGAACCACAGCACGAACAGCGGCGCCAGCGCCAGCTTGGGCACGACCTGGCTGACCACCACATAGGGCTTGAGCACACGCTCGAGCAGCTCGGATTCAGCCAGGGCCATGCCCGCCAGCAGGCCGATCGCGCTGCCGACAGCCAGCCCCAGCAGCAGGGCCTGGAGCGTCGCCCGGATGTGCGGCCAGAAATAGCCCGTGGCCAGCCCCGTCCACAGCGATGCCGCAATGGCCGAGGGCGCCGGCAGCACCAGGGCGGACAGGCCCCATTGCCGCACCAGCAGTTCCCACAGGCCCAGCAGGACCAGCGCCAGCGCGGCGGCCAGCAGGCGGGCATGGAACAAGGACACCGTCATGCCGCCGTCCTGTCCATGGCTGCGCGCACGCGGGCGCAGTGCTCGTTGAACGCCGGCCCGTGGCGCATGGCCTGGGTGCGCGGCGCGGGCAGATCGACCGCCATATCGGCCACGATGCGCCCGCCGTGCATGAGGGCGATGCGGTCGCCCAGGTAGACGGCCTCGTTGATGTCGTGGGTGACGAAGAGCACCGTGGTGCCGCGCTCGCGGCAGGTGCGCAGCAGGTCGTCCTGCAGCTCGGCGCGCGTGATGGCGTCCAGCGCGGCAAAGGACTCGTCCAGCAGCAGCAGGGGCGGATCGAGCACCAGCGCCCGTGCCAGCGCCACGCGGCTTTGCTGCCCGCCCGAGAGATGGCGCGGATGGCGTTGCGCGTGGCTGGCCAGGCCCAGCTGCTCCAGCAGCGCCAGGGCGCGCTGCTCGTCCTGCGGCGCGGGGCGCCTTTGCAGCGACACGGGCAGCAGCACATTGCCCAGCGCCGTATGCCACTCCAGCAGCGTGGGCGCCTGGAACATGAAGCCCAGTTGCGGACCGGGCTCGGCCAGCTCGGCGCCGCGCAGCAGGATGCGGCCCGACTGCGGCCTGAGCAGCCCCGCCGCCAGCTTGAGCAAGGTGGTCTTGCCGCAGCCGCTGCGGCCCAGCAGGCAGTGGATCTCACCGGCCTGCACGCGCCAGTCCACGCCGTCCACCACCGGCGAGCGGCCCGGGTAGGTGAACACCACCTGTTCGATATCGAGGAACGCCATGCCGTCAGTCCCGCCTGTCATGCCCGTCGTGCCGGTGTGCATGGATGTCAATCCGCATACGGGGCGAACGGCTGCGCCGCCGCCTCGGCAGATTGCTCGATCTCGGTCATGCGCACCAGGTCCAGCAGGTTGAAGCGGCCGTCATGGTGCCAGCCGGCCTCGGGCATGCTCATGGAGCCGATGGCGCTGATGCGCGTGACGCCGGCCGCGCCCAGCAGACCGGCCAGCCGGTACAGCTGCTCGGGCGAGGCGGCAATGCCGGCCGTCTGCAGGTATTCGCGCTGCGCGGCCACCACGGGCACGGCGTCATCCAGGCGGTCCACGCCCACCACGGCAATCGTGCGGTACAGGGCCGTGGGCGCCAGCGGCTGCAAGCTGTCGCTGTACGCCACGCTCCAGGGCGCATCCACCGGGCCCAGCAGTTGCTGCGCGTCGCCCGACCATTCCACGGACTGCTGCCAGCGGGCCACGGCGGCGCCCTCCTCCAGCTCCAACGGCCGGCGCGCAAAGCGCCGCTGCAGGTTGGCCAGCTCGGCCGCCAGATAGTCGGCAAAGGCACACGCAGAGACGGGGGCGCCGCGCTCCACGTAGAAGACATGGGGCGAGTAGCAGCCCTGCTGGTCGTAGCGCATCACGTCCCAGGCCGCAAGCCGCGCCACGGCGGGCGCCTTGAGCGTGTCCAGCGCGGCAGCGCCCACCATGCCGAAGCCCAGCTTGTGGCCGTGCGGCAGAAAGCGCGTGGTCACGGGCAGGCGCTGGCGCAGTGCCTGCAGCGTCTGGTTGCCGCCGTAGGCGAGCACGGTGTCGGCCTCGGCGTGGAGCGCGGCGGCTCCACCGCCATCCGCCCCATCCACACCCCCCGCACCGCTCCACCACACCACGGCCAGGCAATCGGCCAGCGGCGGGTGCACCTCGGCCAGCAGCCGTGCGAACCAGCCCGCGAACAGCGGCTCGGCGCTGGCCAGCTTGCCAATGGCGGGCGCCTTGACCAGCAGGCCGCAGACCAGGCTCCACAGGGACAGCGCAGGCACATTGCCCGCCCAGCTGTGCATCAGCAGATCCGGCCCGAAGGCACGCACCGCGCCGCCCTTGGGTGCGGGCTGGAAGCCGTCGAGCACGGCCGGGTTGGCAAAGTCCTCGGCCACGAAGCGCCGCAGCTGCGCGGCGCGAAAGGTCTTGAAGAAGCCCGTCAGCCCCAGGCGCACCATGTCGGCGTCATAGCCGCTGACCACGGGCAGCCAGGTCTCGGCCTGCCGCCGATAGGGATCGCTGCGGTCCAGCAGGCGGGCAATGGCGCGGTCGATGGCGTCGATGATCTCGGCCACGGGCATGGCCCTGAGGTGGCGGTCGGCGGCACGGCGCACATGGGCTGCCAGCGCATGCATCTGCGGGCCGGTCAGCAGGGGCACGGAGACTTCCAGCCGCACGCCGCCGCGTTCGAAGGGCAGCACATGCCACTGCACCTCGTCCTCGCGCAAACCAGGCAGTTCGGGCAGGTAGCCGGCCGTGATCCGCTCGATGTTCATGCAGCAGCGGCCTTCACGAATTCATCGACCGCCAGCGAGCAGCCCTTGGCCGCTGCGCCCTCGGCACGCCCCAGCAACAGGAAACCGCTGTTCTCGCCATGGCCGGCCCACAGGCCCACGTCCTCGGTGAGGATGGTGGTGACCGCGTTGTAGTTGGCCAGGTCGCAGTGCACGAGAATGCCGCGCTCGCCGGGCGCCACGCTGCGGCCGGTGACGGGCTCGACCAGGCGCGAGCGTATCCAGTGCGGCCCCGACTTGACCGAGGGCAGCGTGGCATTGCCGTCGTCATAGAACTGCGTGCTCAACTCGGTCATGCCGTACATGTTGATGCAGTGGCTGCGCGGCACGCCCAGCAGCCGGGACAGGTCGGCGTAGAAATCCTCCAGCGGCAGCTCGCGCGACTGGCCCTTGTAGCCGCCCGTGTCCAGGATGCGGCTGCCCGGCGGCAGGCAAAAGCTGCGGCCCTGCTCGCGCAGCGCATCCATCACATGCACCAGGCTGAAGCTGGCGCCCAGCAGCGCATAGGGGCGGCCGCTGCGCTCGGACTCCTCCAGCACGGCGCACAGGCCGGGCATGTCCAGGCCGTCGGGCGTCAGAAAGTAGCGGCTGTCAGGAGTGCCGAATTCCGTCTTGGCCAGCGCCAGGTAGTGGGCCAGCGAAGAGTTGGGCATGGCCTGCTCGTCGGGAAAGAGGATGCCCATGGGCAGGCGCTCGTGCCCGGCCATGAAGCGCTGCGCGAAGTTGCGCGTCATCGACGCATCGTAGACATCGAGCGCGGGATGGAAGTGGCGCCCGCGCGCGGACAGTCCCTTGGCCTGGCCCGTGGTGCCGCTGGTCATGAACACGCGCTCCGCGGGCGAGGCCGGCTCGCTGCGCAGCTCCATGGCCTTGAACGCGTCAATGGGCACGGCTGGAATGTCGCTCCAGGTCTTCACATTGCGCAGCGTGGCACCGCGCCGCTGGCAGAAGCTGCGAAACGGCGCATTCGATTCGTATTGGTAGGCAAACAGCCGCAGGGCCAGTGCATCG
Organism: Delftia sp. ASV31; assembly: GCF_016428765.1. Lineage (NCBI taxonomy): Bacteria > Pseudomonadati > Pseudomonadota > Betaproteobacteria > Burkholderiales > Comamonadaceae > Delftia > Delftia sp. ASV31. Next base: position 3,412 of record NZ_JAELTK010000040.1, on the reverse strand, counting down.
AACTGCTCGTCGGTGCAGCCGTCCATGGCGATGAATGCAAGCAGGTCTGCGACCAGAGAAGCCGCCTGGGGCCGGGCCTTGTCCATGGAATTCCTTCGAGAGCTGGGACGTGATGCTCCGAAGGCTCCCCCGCCCGTGGCGCATGGGCGGCCACGCAGGGGTGCAAGCTCTTCTTCCGCCGGAATGACCCGGTTCAAGTTCTCGGGTGTGGATCTCAGCACTGGCGTGCACCCCGGAGCGGAGGGCTATCTTACAGCAGGGTCGCCAACCCCGTCAGGCCAGCAGGCGAACCACAAAACCCAGCAAGGTCGCGACGTACAGCAGCACCAAGGCCTTGCCCAGCACACCGCTGTTGGACCAGAAGTGGCGTGCCACGGCGAAGTCCCAGGCGCCATCGCGCACCTGCAGCTGCGGCAACCGCGCCAGGATCTCGCGCCTGAACGCGGCCTCGTCGAACAGGGGACTGCCATTGAGTCGCAGGGGAATGGCGCGAAGGCCCATCCACAGATGCTGGCGCGTGCAGGTGACGCGACTGGCATCGAATTTGCGGGTCCTGCGTGCCATGCGTACCGCGATCCGATGCCCGTCCGTGGCTATGCGCATGGTCTCCAGCTGCTTGAGCTTGCGCCAGAGCCATGCATACAGACACAGCGGCAACACGGCCAAAAGCACCAGCAGGACACCGAGCATGCCCGTTGGATCGCACGATTTGTCCGGACCGCAGTCGCGCTGGTGCAAAAGCGGCAAGAACCAATAGACCATCCCGCCAGCGACCAGGCAATGCAGAACGCCAACCATGGCAAGCGCACGCCTGCGCTTCACGGTGCTGCCCGCAAGCGCCGTGACCGAAGTGACCAGCGGTTTTCCTTCCGAGGCTTGAGAAGCCTGCGCGGCGTGCTGGGACGGTGAGGGAGCCACTGCCGCGCTGGAGGCTTCGGTGTCGCCCACTTCCTGCCAGCGTTTGCCGCCCAATTGGCGCAATTCCCCCGCCTTCCAGGCAAGCCATAGTCCCAGAGCCATCAATACCCCGATGCTGCCCAGCAGGAACGAAGGCAACCGCCTGCCCCATTCATAGGACGAGCGGGCAGACGCCAGCTCGCCGCGGAATGGAGCATCCCCGAAAGGCTCCAGCACGCGGCCGTCCAGATCCACGCGATGGACGATGAATTGGGTCATGTCCGGCAGCAAGAACTCCTGACCCACCATGGCGATGGCGTTCGGGTCCTGGTCGGGCGAAAGCGGCAGCACCCGTTCAGGCCTCAACTGGGAATCCATCAACAGCAGATCTGCTCCTCGCATGCCCGAGTCTGCGACCAGCACCCATAGACGCTGCTGGCCATCCAGCTGCATGGCGAACGGGAAGCGGCGCCCGGAACGCAGGCCCGCATATTCCACGGGAAATACGGCAGGCGCGGCCTGGGTGCTCTGTGCCGTATCGATTTGCGCAATCTGATGGCGGTTGGTATTGGCCACCCACATGCGCTCGCCTACCTGCAGCGTCTGATTCGGAAAGCGCAGGCCTTCGCTGTAGGTCTTGAGCAGCACATAGGCTTGCGCTGCACTGGAAGCGGCGTCGCGCTGGTAAACGAGAACGCGGTGATTGGATGCGTCGGAGACCACAATCTGCGCTTCATCGGCCGTTACCCGCATCCAGCGATAGCCACCGCGTGTGGACAAATCGGGCAGATCCAGCGCCACGCAGCGCTGCATTGCCAGATCGCAGCGATGCACACGTCCCTGGTCATGCGCCCAAAGCGTCTTCTCTCCAATGAACTGAAGGCTGCTGACCGATGGGGTCAAACCCAATTGCGCCAACTCCAGACGCTGCAGGCGTGTGCCCTGCCGATCAAACTGATGCAAAGCGCCATGGCTTTGAATCCACACTGTATTGCCTTGGATTGAGGGAAGCCTGGGGCCCAATGGGTCGGGCAACAGCCACCCCCGAAAGACAAAGGCCAGGATCAGCAGGCATTGCAGCCCGATCACAGCCCTGAGCCATTTCTTGCAAACCGCCTCAGCCATTGAATCTCCCCCATTTTTGAATGGAGGCAAGTGTAGACAAACAAGGCATTGCGGCCATCAAAACGATGACTTCATTCGAGCGCAATTTCCAGACTGTGGATCAATCCAGTGCCGTCAGCCGCCGCATCACCCACTCCACGGGCCCCTGCGCCACCTTCTTGCTCCAGGCCCAGGCGGCCAGGCTGGCGATGATCACGTACAGCGCGGCGGCCACGGCCACTTCGCGCAGGCTGCGTGATCCGTCCAGCGCGCCCATGGCTTCCAGCAGGCCCATGCCGATGAGGATGTGTGCCAGGTACAGGGTCAGCGTCATGCGCCCGGCCGGCAGCAGGCCGCGCCACGGGCCAGCGGGCCAGCGGTCGGCCAGCCGCAGGCAGGCGCCTATGGCAATGCTGGCGCAGCCCAGGCCCATCAGCAGGTAGGCCGGGCCGGGCGGCATGGGGCCGGTGGCCAGCCAGGCAGCCCATTCACTCTGTGCCGCAATTGCCGAGACGGCGCAGGCCAAGCCCACCATCGCAACACCGCAAGCCACCAGACCCCATTGCACGCGCGGCTCGGCCAGCGGCAGGCGTGCCAGCAGCATGCCGCAGAGGAAGAACGCAAACCAGGGCAGCACCGGATGGAAGCCGTTGAACAGCAGGTTGCGCGCAAAGCCGGCCGGCTCCCACAGGCCCTGGTAGGACAGGCTCGCCCAGTCCCAGCCCTGGCTGTAGTCCAGCTGCAGCAAGGCCCAGGCGGACAGCAAGGCCACGGCCGCCATGCCGGCCAGCAGCGCCCGTGCGCCGGCCTGCAGCCAGGCGATGGCCAACACGAAATACACCGCGTAGTAGTGAATGATGTCGGCCGGAAAGATCAGCAGGTTCATGCCACCGGCCACCAGCAGGAACAGCGCGCGGCGCAGCGTCCAGAGGCGCGCCGTGGCCGGCTCCAGCGAGCGCGTGGCCAGCACCAGGCCCAGGCCTGCCAGCACCACGAAGGTGGCCGAGGCCTTGCCCTCCAGGAAATGGAAGAACGACAGCAGCCAGCCAGGCTCCTGCAGCGCAGGATGCATGGCCTGCTTGAAGTTGACGAACACCATGCCTGCCAGCGCCAGGTAGCGCGCCAGGTCCAGCCCCGCCAGGCGGGCGCCCCTGCCGGTGGCGTGCCTCATGTCGCGTCCCCCCGTGCCTCGCCTCCAAGAAGGCAGGCCAGCAAGGCGGGATGCAGCACATCGACCCCTTCATCCGCCCCCGCGTCTTCTTGCGGCGTCACCGCCAGCGCAAAGCGCAGCGCATCGCTTTCCACGGCATCCAGCAGCAGTTGCGCGGCCAGGCGCACGGGCACGGCGGGCCGCAAGAGGCCCTGCTGCGCCCCGCGCTCCATGAAGCCTGCCAGGCCGTCGAGCATGCGC
>NZ_JAELTK010000309.1:0-304 GCF_016428765.1 Delftia sp. ASV31 | reverse complement strand
CCCCCCCCCCCCCCCCCCCCCCCCCCCCCCCCCCCCCCCCCCCCCCCCCCCCCCCCCCCCCCCCCCCCCCCCCCCCCCCCCCCCCCCCCCCCCCCCCCCCTTTTTAATGATACGGCGACCACCGAGAACTACACTGTTCGCATTTCGTCGGCAGCGTCAGATGTGTATAAGAGACAGGGGCTACACGGTCCGCTGACACCACTGCTGACAAAAACTGTCAGCATGGCCTCCTACAGTCGCTCCCATGGCCTTCTCGCCATGCATTCAAACCACTGGGAGCCTTCATGAACGACTCGATCAAGCC
>NZ_JAELTK010000308.1:0-304 GCF_016428765.1 Delftia sp. ASV31 | reverse complement strand
CCCCCCCCCCCCCCCCCCCCCCCCCCCCCCCCCCCCCCCCCCCCCCCCCCCCCCCCCCCCCCCCCCCCCCCCCCCCCCCCCCCCCCCCCCCCCCCCCCCCTTTTTAATGATCCGGCGACCACCGAGATCTACACTGTTCGCATTTCGTCGGCAGCGTCAGATGTGTATAAGAGACAGGCCTTCAACCTGGCGCGCGAGCACGCACGGGTGCGCCGCCAGTTCGGACGCGAGCTGTGCGAGTTCCAGGGCCTGCAGTGGAAGTTCGCCGACATGTGGATGAAGCTGGAGCAGGCCCAGCTGCTGC
>NZ_JAELTK010000307.1:0-310 GCF_016428765.1 Delftia sp. ASV31 | reverse complement strand
CCCCCCCCCCCCCCCCCCCCCCCCCCCCCCCCCCCCCCCCCCCCCCCCCCCCCCCCCCCCCCCCCCCCCCCCCCCCCCCCCCCCCCCCCCCCCCCCCCCCCCCCCCCTTTTTAATGATCCGGCGCCCCCCGAGATCTACACTGTTCGCATTTCGTCGGCAGCGTCAGATGTGTATAAGAGACAGGTGTAGGGACGCAGCGCCAGATGGGCGATGCCCAACTGCTCCAGGCAGCCCAGCGCCAGGGCACGGTCGGCACTTGAAGGCCGGGCCAGCGCAGGCAGGCGCGCGGCACGGCCCATGAGCACCATG
>NZ_JAELTK010000306.1:0-310 GCF_016428765.1 Delftia sp. ASV31 | reverse complement strand
CCCCCCCCCCCCCCCCCCCCCCCCCCCCCCCCCCCCCCCCCCCCCCCCCCCCCCCCCCCCCCCCCCCCCCCCCCCCCCCCCCCCCCCCCCCCCCCCCCCCCCCCCCCTTTTTAATGATCCGGCGACCCCCGAGATCTACACTGTTCGCATTTCGTCGGCAGCGTCAGATGTGTATAAGAGACAGGCCCTGGTTGGACTCATCGACCAGGCCATAGCCGAAGCGCACGATGCGCGGCTTGAAGTCCTGGGCCATGGCCTGGCCCGTGGCGGCCAGCGTGGTGACGGCGGCCATCAGGCCGGCGAGTGCAAA
>NZ_JAELTK010000305.1:0-311 GCF_016428765.1 Delftia sp. ASV31 | reverse complement strand
CCCCCCCCCCCCCCCCCCCCCCCCCCCCCCCCCCCCCCCCCCCCCCCCCCCCCCCCCCCCCCCCCCCCCCCCCCCCCCCCCCCCCCCCCCCCCCCCCCCCCCCCCCCTTTTTAATGACCCGGCGACCCCCGAGATCTACACTGTTCGCATTTCGTCGGCAGCGTCAGATGTGTATAAGAGACAGATGCCGACCGTGCCGAATACCTGGGTGATCCCGACTTCGTGACCGTGCCGCTCAAGGGCCTGACCTCCAAGCGCTATGCCGAGGCACTGGCCGCCGGCATCGACCCCTACCAGGCGCGCGCCGGCAA
>NZ_JAELTK010000304.1:0-311 GCF_016428765.1 Delftia sp. ASV31 | reverse complement strand
CCCCCCCCCCCCCCCCCCCCCCCCCCCCCCCCCCCCCCCCCCCCCCCCCCCCCCCCCCCCCCCCCCCCCCCCCCCCCCCCCCCCCCCCCCCCCCCCCCCCCCCCCCTTTTTTAATGATACGGCGACCCCCGAGATCTACACTGTTCGCATTTCGTCGGCAGCGTCAGATGTGTATAAGAGACAGGGCCTGGCTGGGTCTGTTGTGTGGTCTGTTGACGGGCGGGATCACGGCGTTGACCGGCGTGTTCGTGGTGCCGGCCGTGGCCTTTTTGCAATCGCTGGCGCTGGGCCGGCAGGCGCTGATGCAGGCC
>NZ_JAELTK010000303.1:0-311 GCF_016428765.1 Delftia sp. ASV31 | reverse complement strand
CCCCCCCCCCCCCCCCCCCCCCCCCCCCCCCCCCCCCCCCCCCCCCCCCCCCCCCCCCCCCCCCCCCCCCCCCCCCCCCCCCCCCCCCCCCCCCCCCCCCCCCCCCCTTTTTAATGATCCGGCGCCCACCGAGATCTACACTGTTCGCATTTCGTCGGCAGCGTCAGATGTGTATAAGAGACAGGGCCAGGCCTGCGGCCTCCAGCCAGGGGCGCAGCCGCGCGCAGCCGTCGAACTCCACGCAGATATCGGCCTGGGTGCAGCCTTCGCGCACCACGTCGGCGTCGGCGCGGGCGCCCAGGGCCAGCTGC
>NZ_JAELTK010000302.1:0-313 GCF_016428765.1 Delftia sp. ASV31 | reverse complement strand
CCCCCCCCCCCCCCCCCCCCCCCCCCCCCCCCCCCCCCCCCCCCCCCCCCCCCCCCCCCCCCCCCCCCCCCCCCCCCCCCCCCCCCCCCCCCCCCCCCCCCCCCCCCCCCCTTTTAATGATCCGGCGCCCACCGAGATCTACACTGTTCGCATTTCGTCGGCAGCGTCAGATGTGTATAAGAGACAGCTCTTGAAGCGCACATCCATGTCCATGGCGTTCCATTTGCTGGTGTCAAAGCGCTGCGTGGGCAGGGCCTTGCCGCTGGCCGCCTGCCGGGTCTTCTGTCCCTGCTTGGTGGACGGTGCTCCCACC
>NZ_JAELTK010000301.1:0-313 GCF_016428765.1 Delftia sp. ASV31 | reverse complement strand
CCCCCCCCCCCCCCCCCCCCCCCCCCCCCCCCCCCCCCCCCCCCCCCCCCCCCCCCCCCCCCCCCCCCCCCCCCCCCCCCCCCCCCCCCCCCCCCCCCCCCCCCCCCCCCTTTTTAATGCTCCGGCGACCACCGAGATCTACACTGTTCGCATTTCGTCGGCAGCGTCAGATGTGTATAAGAGACAGGCGCACAACTGGTCTGGCAATCTTCCCAGGGCCTGATGGACCAGGCGCTGGACGCGCCCGAGCGCCTGCGCATCGACGCCGTTCTGGACCGCCATGCGCACCGCGACCAGGGCGTGGTCTTTGACA
>NZ_JAELTK010000300.1:0-314 GCF_016428765.1 Delftia sp. ASV31 | reverse complement strand
CCCCCCCCCCCCCCCCCCCCCCCCCCCCCCCCCCCCCCCCCCCCCCCCCCCCCCCCCCCCCCCCCCCCCCCCCCCCCCCCCCCCCCCCCCCCCCCCCCCCCCCCCCCCCCTTTTTACTGATCCGGCGCCCACCGAGATCTACACTGTTCGCATTTCGTCGGCAGCGTCAGATGTGTATAAGAGACAGTCGCCGAACTCGGTGGAGGACAGCAGCATCACGTCGTAGGCGATCTTGCCCAGCGAGCCGGTGACCAGGGCCAGGAAATTCACGGCCTCGGCCAGGCCGTCGCGCGCCACATGCCAGGTGGTGGCTG